>QBMN01000057.1 GCA_003241845.1 Shackletoniella antarctica
GCCCAGGCATCGAGGGTGGCGGGGTCGGGCGCTTCGGAGAGCAGGTAGGTGGTGAGGTCTTCGGTGAGGCGAATGTGGCGGCTGAGCAGGGTGGTGTCTTCGGGGTTGACCCACTCCACCAGGCCCAGGCTGGCGAGGCGGCTGTTGGGGGCGATCAGGGGGCGCGATCGCCGCCATTCTTGGTCATTGCGGCACAGCAGCCGCAGGCATAGATTGACCGTGGGCAGATCCCAGTCAGACTCGTCGTGCTGGTAGTGCAGGTAGCTGTAGAGCCGCCCAAACCGCTGGTTGACCTCGGGGGCCAGGGCCAGCAGCAGCACGTTTTTTTCAAATAGGGTGAGCTGAAGGCGATCGCGCAGCTGCGGCAGGGCCAGCACCACCCCCTGGCGCTGGCTGACCACAATGCGGGCCTCTAGCTGCTGGGCATAGCTGCCGCCGCCGCTGCGACCAGTCTTGGGGGGGCGCAGGTTGTCGTAGCCGGGCTGGCCGGTAAAGCTGACAATGCCCTTCCACCAGTGGCGGGTGACGCGGTCTTCGCCCGTCAGGGCAAAGTCGTCTAGCTCTTGCAGCTCGCGCTTTTGCCGCGACACCGCCACCATCAGCAGGCGGTCGAGCCAGGCCAGCTCGGTTTTAATGTAGGCCCAGTTGTCGGTAAAGGGGGCCAGCCTCTGAGGGTTGGGGCCTTCAGAGTTGGGGCCTTCAGCGTTAGGGCCTTCAGGGTTGGGGCCTTCAGGGTTAGCGTCGTCAGGGTTGGACATGGCCTAGCACTCGAATAAACTCCAGGGGCAGCCCGTCGGCATCGGCGATAAAGGCCACCTCGTAAACGCGATCGCCAATGATCTGCTGCTGCGGCTCTAGCAAGACCGTCAGCCCGCCCTCGGCCCCGTCGGCAAATCGCTGGCGCACCCCGACGAGCCAGGCGGGCAGGCTGGGGGTAGCCTCGGTCAGATCAAAGGATAGATGATAGTAGCCGGTGTAGTGCTCATCGCCAAAGGCATCGGCGGCGGGGCGCGGCTCGGGCACTTGAATTAGCTCAATGCGGCCCCCCAGCCCTTCAATCCAGCAGGCGAGGGTGATGCCAGCGGTAAAGCGCTCGTGGACGGTAAACCCCAGGGCTGCGTAGAAGGCGATCGCACGGTGAATATCCTGGGTGCGAATTGATGCGTGGTGGAGCATCGGGCGGGCTATTCAAATAAACGAAAGTAGGGATAGCGCACCGGCACGCCGGGCTCTTTTTCAAGGCTGAAGTTGATCACCGCCCAGCGGGGGTCAACCTCGGCGGCGGGGCTAAACTCCACCGGCAGGCCGTAGAGCTTGGGCGCAGTCGAGGCCTCTACCTGGCCGCGCCAGGGCGAGTTGCGCTCCAGGTAGGCGTTGACCAATTCTTGATAGCGCTCGGCGATGATCACCCGCGTGGCCCGGTAGCCCTGGGTATAGAGGCGATCGAGCGCCTCGTGAATCTCAAAGCGAATGCCGTCGGGGTGGGTGTGCTGCCGATACCAGTCGCCATCCCACTGCCGCCAGTGCCGCCCCGACTGGAGATGCACCAGCTCTTTGGTGTCGGGGTCAGCCTCAAAGGCCCCGTGGCGCGTGCACAGGTAGGTGTCGGTCAGCGTCAGGGCCGAAATCGTCTGACGGCAGTGAGGGCACTGGATTTCAGGGCCATAGATGGGGTACTGCAAGGCGGAGTTGACCATTGGGCTGAAACCAGGCTTGTCCTCAAGAATGCTGGCTATTAAAAATCAGCCAGGGGTTAGCCGTATTATACCGTTGGGAACTCGGCTCTCCCCGGAGCCGGAGCATCCTAATTGTCTGAATCTGCCATTTTCTTGGCTCTGTCACCGGAGAATTTGCCCGCCATGAATACCACTTCCCCCTCGCTCTGGCCCCAGCCCGATCTCTCGGCGGCGGCCTTTGTCGCCCCTACCGCCACGGTGATGGGCCATGTTCTGCTCCAAGCGGGCTGTAGCATTTGGTATGGCGCAGTGCTGCGCGGCGATGTCGAGCGCATTGAGGTGGGGGCCTACAGCAACGTGCAGGATGGGGCGATTCTCCACGGTGACCCCGGCCAGCCCACGGTGATCGAAGACTACGTTACCGTCGGCCACCGGGCCGTCATCCACAGCGCCCACATTGAGCGGGGCTGCCTGATCGGCATTGGGGCGATCGTGCTCAACGGCGTGCGGGTGGGCACCGGCAGCATTGTTGGGGCCGGGGCGGTGGTGACGAAGGATGTGCCGAAGCGATCGCTGGTCATGGGCGTACCGGGCAAAGTCATCCGAGATATCCCCGATCAGCAGGCCCTAGAACTGCTAGAGCACGCCCACAAGTACCATCAGCTAGCCCTGGCCCACGCCGGGCACAGCACCAACCTGGGGTTTGTCTAAAGCATTTGTTGTTATGCTGAAAGCGTAGTAGCGACGCCCAGTATAGACAGGCGGTTTGCATCGTGGATATTCTGATCGAGTCAACTGAAAAGTTTGAGCAGGATCTCGATAGGTTAGATCATGGTGAAAAAACTGTGGCAATTGAAAAAATCAACAAGTGTGCCGACCTTTTCCCAACTCAAAAAGCCTACGTCTATCGCAAGCTTCGCCGCCTCCCCCTATTGACTGGGTTAAATGGGTACGAATCTTCTCTCTACACGCTAAAAATCTCGCAAAAGCTAAGAGCGATTTTGACGATTGACGAAGATCCTATTTTTAATCAGGCTATTTTCACGCTTTTTCGAGTGATTAAGCATAAGGATCTCGATCAGGCATATCAGAGCACAGCAGAGTCTTTGTATCAAGAAATAGATCATCACAGCCAAGCACAAAGCCAAGTAGCTGCTCCAGTTTTATAAGTATATTCATGGCGCAAAAATATTCATGGCACAAAACCTTACCCTTTGTGATGAATATGGAATTATCGGCCTCTATCATCGTTTCGGTCACAGAGAGGCCCTACGGGGTGGCGACAATGGTGGTGGGGTGGGCACAACTGCCGATGTGGGTCTATCAAGAGCGATGCAATGGTTTAAGACAATGACGACCAACCACTATATCCGTGGGGTAAAAGAAGATGGGTGGCCCCCTTTTGAAAAACGGGTTTGGCAACGCAATTATTACGACCACATTATTCGCCATGAGGAGGCTTTGATGCGGATATAAACCTACATTCGCAATAACCCTGCATCGTGGCAAGGGGATCAATTGCATCCCCAAAATCCATCTAAATGGTAATCCCCTCCGTAGGGGTAGACCCACGTATCTGCCCTGAATCTGGCATGGGGGATGTCACCGATCGCAAATTTCCCTATGGCGGGAATTTGGGCGAACACACAGGTCCGCCCCTACGGTGTGGTGGCGGGGTGAGGCGAAATACATCGCATAAACAGGCCATCCCGTAGGGGCAGACCCACGGGTCTGCCCTGAATTTGGCACAGAGAATGTCACTGATCACAAATTTCCCTATGGCGGGAATTTGGGCGAACACACAGGTCTGCCCCTAGAACATTTCTCTTACCCTCTCATCTCCTCTGTGACTGCGGCAGGGGTGTATTGCAAACAGTCGAGGCGGTTGGCGGGCATGGTGAGATAGAGCACGTCGCCGTCGGCCAGGGTGACATCAAGCAGGGCGTCGCCGTGGAGGGTGCGATCGCTGTTTTCAATGTAAAGCGGCACCAGGTGAGCGGCCTGGGCCACGGCCTGTATGGGCTGGTTGTAGAACGGATGGTGCGGGGTGATTAGGGTGGCGATCGCTACCCACAGCAGATCCCCAGCCATGCCGCTGCCTAAGATGCTGCCCCCCAGGGCAGCGGCGGCAAAGGTGGGGGCCGCCAAATCCATGGGGCTGAGCACCTGGTCAAACTCAAACACCTGCTGCACCTGCTGAGCAAATTCGGCATCGTAGATGCGCACTACGGCGGGCACCTTAGGGCCAATGCTGCGGGCGGTGAGGGCAATTTCTAGGTTGACGGTGTCATCGCTGGTGACCACCAGCAGGGCCTGGGCTGAGGTCAAATTTAGAGTTTCTAGGGTGGAGGTCAGATTGGCGTCGGCAATGATCACCGGAATTTTGAGCGCCTTCACCGCGGGCAAAAAGCGGTTGTGGGCATCTTGTTCGACGATCGCCACCTGGTGACCGGTTTCGTGCAGGTAGGTGGCAATGCGGTAACCCACGCCCCCCAGACCACAGACGATGTAGTGGTGCTGGCGAGGCATGCGGGCCACGCTCCACAAACTCTGAAAGTGCGATCCCAGGATGAAATCATTCAGCAGGGCGTAGCAGATGCCGATCACCCCCGCCCCCACTAGCATCATCACGGCGGTAAAGACTTTGATGGCGGCGGAAGATTCTTCGGCCACCTGCTCTTGCCCCCCAGCTCCGGTGATCATGCCCACGGAGAAGTAGAGGGCATCGACCCAGCTGGTGTTGAGGTTGTGCGAGAGGTAGGTGAAGGTGGCCAGACCAATGGTGATCAGCAGGGCCAAGATCACCAGCAGGGTGGCCCTGGCGCGGCGACGGCCATGGTCGAGGGTGATCAGCAGACGCTGCCAAAACTGGGCCACGGGCCGCGCTTTGAGAATGGGCTTTTGGGGCTGGGTAGCCACCACGATGCGATCGCCTACCTGAAGCACCTCCCCAGTCACCACCGCCGTCACCAAATCGACCGGACGGCGGGCTGAGTGGTAGTGAATCAAAAGCTGGGATCGGTCATCCCACAGGGCTTGCAGCGGTCTGCCATGCCAGGGGTGAGCAGTATCGATCACCTCTTCGTACATGGGCCAGGTGAGATCAAACAGCCGCAGCTGACCAATGGCGCGGTTGCCCTTGGCGGCAAAGGCAAACAGCGGCGCCGCTAGGGCCGCCGAGCTGAGGCTGACGTGGTGGGGCAGGGTATGGTCGAGGCGATCGCCCAGGCTGATGTTAAACAGCCGATTAATGATGCGAATGTTGGAGTTGAGAATGCGGGCCTGGGTGAGAATCGCCAGGTTGAGGGCATCGTCGGAGGTGGCCAGCACTAGAGTCTGGGCCTGGTGAATGCCTGCCGCCTTGAGGGTAGTGGGCGATCGCAGCTCCCCCACCACAATATCGCCCACCACCTCGGGCAGGGGATGGTAGCTCACCCCTACCACCCTGGCCCCCTGCTGCCGCAGCAGATTAAAGATGCGCAGCCCTGTGCGCCCCAGGCCACAGACAATGATTTGGGGCGGCAGGGGCGAGGGCAATTCTGTCGGTTTGAGGGAGGTCACCACCATAGCCGCCATTAACAAACGCTATGTTCTGTTGTCGAGGCTGGGGGCGGGGGCTGCTGTAGCTTAGGGCACCTTGTCGTAAAAGTTTGAACGCCCTAGGAATTTTAAGTTTTGGATTTTGGCTAGATTCACCCTCACCCACCGTATGGGCGCACCGCTGTGCGCCCCAACCCGATCTCTCACCCACTCACTTGCCCATCCCCAATCTCCTCACTCTTCCCCCTTACCGGCGGCAGCTTCTCCACCAGGCCCATTTCAAAGGCGGTGTCGGGGAGATCACCGGCTATGTACTTACCCGGCTCAAACATCCGACCGGGGGTAAAGCACATTTGCCGCAGCTCTACGATCTCGGTATTCAAAAACATGGTGCGAGATAGACGTCGTTCTAGGCCCATAGCTGCCTCCTATTCATCGAGTTGCCAGAGTTCGCGGTTGTAGTCTTCATCGAGAACGCGCCTGGGCCGCAGAATCAGAATCACTTGGCCAAGGATGGGGGACGCTAGCGGGCTGGGTGACCAGGCGATCGCCAGCTGGTCGCCCTCAGCCGTGCCCTCAGCGGTAAGAAAGTAGCCGTCGTCGCTCCAGATGCGATCGCCCCGATCCACCACCGCCAGCACCACTTCATCGGCGGCATCGGCGGGGTAGTTGGGCAGCTGGCGAGCCTGGGTGAGAATTCCCACCGGGTCTTCGGCCCGAAAGATCACCTGCCAGCCGGGTACTGCAATCCACGCGCTGGCCCCGGTGGCGCTGACCATGCTAAACGGTTCTTCCGCCACCACCACCGGCACCGCTTTCAGGTCGTCAAGGGCCAGCGGCATCTGCCCCACCACGGGGATCATGCGCGGCAGCTCGCTCTCGTTCTCAAGGCGATAGAGGGGCAGGCGGGGGGCAGGGCGATCTTTGACCACCGTAAAGTCAGTCAACAGCTTTTCGATGTGCTGGCGCGCCTCGGCCCCCTCGGCAAAGCGCAGACCCTGGGCAATCAGGCGAGAACGGTCTTGGAGGTCATCCTTTTGGCGGGCTAGGTTCCAAAAGTGGAAGGCGATCGCATCCCCCGGCCCCGCTCCAAACCCCGCCGGCTTCTCCTTCCGATAGGCATATTCCTTGATTGGCTTCACCAGATCCCGCACCGCTGCCGAATCTAGCCCGTGCTGGAGGGCAAAGTCGGCGGTGCGAGCGCGATCGGCCTGGGAGAGAATCCGCAACTCGTACAGAGAATCACTGCCCTGCTGGGTAAAGTGAACCTTTGTCGCCGCCGCCACCCCAACGTTAATCAGCGACTGGTAGACCTGCTCCGCCACCACGATCTGATTTTGCTGAATTGGCTCAAACCCGGTTTCTTCAAAAATCTCCTGGGGGTTTAGCCCAGCCTTTTGCAGCGCCTGACAGCCCTGGGCCCAGTCGACCCAGGTGCCCTGCTTGCGCCGCAGCTTGAGCACTATGCCCTGCACCGCATCGGCGTCAGGGGGAGACGAAGCACCAGGAGAAACCATTGCCATTGCCACGCTAACGCTACCTTCCTCCTGACTCTATCGTGGATAGCAACCCTTCATCGCTGCCGCGAAACAAAACTCGGGTCAAAATTTGGGGTTGACGAGGGTACCTGCATTACGCCACTATTGTTGATGCGCTTAGAACGGTAGTTGGCGCATTTGGGGCTATAGCTCAGTTGGTAGAGCACTTGCATGGCATGCAAGGGGTCAGCGGTTCGAATCCGCTTAGCTCCATGGCGAATAAAGACAAAAGAAAAGAGGTCGGTGGAAATTCCACCGACCTCTTATTGCTGGTTTAGACTGTTTCTGGTTCAGACTGTTGCTGGTTCAGACCAGAAGGTCTAGGGGCCTAGAAGGTGTAGCCCAGACCGACGGTGCCATTGACCTGGCTGTTGCCGTAGATCGACCAGTTGACAGCGCCGTTGGCGACGATGCGGTCGGTGATGCGGTAATCAACCCCACCGGTTACCAGGGGACCAATGGCGCCATCGCCTTGGGTGGAGACCGAGAGGCCACCGCCCACGTAGGGCAGCAGACGACCGTTGGGGGTGATGGGGTTGAAGTCGTAGGTCACCGGCAGCAGAAAAACGGTCTCGCCGTCATTGCTGAAGTTGAGGTCAGAAATTACGCCAGGGCGCACCGAAACATTGTCATAGACGGTGACTTTGCCATTCACAGACAGGCCAAAGTCGCCGTTGCCCAGGTTGCCAATACCCACACCAGCACCAACGTAGTTGTAGTCGGTGGGTCTTTCTTGGGCGTTAGCGGCCATGGGCAGGGCAGCCATGGTAGCGGCGGTGAGACCCAAGGCGATCGCAGCGATAGAACGGGTTTTCATGGTTATTCTCCAAATGCAAACTGTGTGTTGTTGAGAAGCCCACTCGAAACGCTTTTAGGCTATTGCCGTGAGGTCGGGAGGGGGCGGCGGTGAAGCAGATGTGTCGCTTGCGCCATGACACTGTTGTAGCGCTGGGGGCTAGGTACCCTTTGCCAGGGCCATGACAGTTTGTGTAGTGGGTGACACTGGCCTAACAGTCGCAGGGACGGCACCAGTTTCTAGAACCCTCGCTGCAAAAGGGTTTACGGGCTTTAAGCAGGCGATAAAGGGCGATCGCCAGGCCCCCTCGCACCACAAATAAAGCAGCCATTAGCAGGCAGACGCCCCAACTGGCACAGTCAACTGGCACAGCTTCTCCACAAGCCCGCTCACCCACCACGCCCCTAGCCCCGGTCTTGAATCAGGCCATTGATCTGGTTAAAAATTTCCTCAAACAGCTGCGGGGGCGCACCGCCCGGAATCAGCAGGTCATTCATGATGAACGAGGGCGTACCCTGGAGCTGAAGCTGCTGGGCCAGCTCTAGGTCTTGCTGAATGGCGGCCTCGGCCTCGGCGCTAGTGCGATCGCGGTTGAACTGCTCCATATCGAGCTGCATTGCCTCCGCCAGCTCTACGTACAGGTCTTCACCCAGGCGGTTTTGGTTCACAAACAGGCCATCGTGGTACAGCCAAAACTGCCCCTGCTGCTGCGCCGCCCAGGCCGCCTTGGCCGAGGGCATCGCCTCAGGGTGAATCTGCGTCAGCGGGAAATGCTTATAGACGTAGAGAATATCGGCTTCGTGATTGCCCACAAAATCTCGCATGTGGCCCGCTGCCACCGCGCAGTAGGAGCACTGAAAGTCAGAAAACTTAAACAGCACAATCGGCGCGTTGGGGTTGCCCTTGGTGGCCGAGGTGCCAATCAGGCTGGCCCGGTTCATTGAGCCAATCACCTGGGTAACCACAGCCTGATGCTCCTCTGGGCTGGCCGGAGCAGTCGCCTGGTTGCGCCGGGGCACCAGCAGCAGTAAGGGCACCAGCATACCTACCCCCAGGGCCGCGATAATGCCCCAAAGCACTAGCTTAGAGCCTTGCAGCCGTCCCCAAATTCTATCCATGATGAGTTCCTGTGCGATCGCCACCCCCATCATGCCGTTCTAGGGGGCCAGCTAGCCAGGGTTGCGGGTCAGGGTTTGCGGGCCAGCCTATCGCTGTCTGCAAGGCTTGCAGGGGAGATTGTCCTTGGGGCAGGGGGTGCCCCGACGGGCCAGGTGACACGATATATCTTGCAGGCGGCGCTTAGCCCGCGAGGCTCGCTGGCGCAGGGCGGTTTCGTTAGCCAGTGGCTGCCCCTCGGCGGCTAGCCACTGGCTAATCTGGCTCCACGACCAGTTTTGCACCGTGCGCAGATACAGCAGGCAGGTGCCCTCGGGGTCTTCCTGGTGCAGCATGGCCATAGCGTCGTACAGCAGGTCTAGCTCTTCGATCAGCACCTGCTGCTGCATCAGGTTAAGGCGATTGTCAGGCAGCACCGCTTCCATCACCTGGGGGTCGGTGGCGCTACTGTGGTGCTTGCGCTTGCGCTCATAGATCACGTGAAACGCCGTCGATCTGAGCCAGGCGTAGGGGCTGCGAATCACCTCCCCGGTCTGGAGCTTTTTCTTGCCCCGCAGGTAGGCCTCGTGCAGAATTTCGTAGGCTTCGTACTGGTCGGTGAGGTGGTACTGCTTAAGGGTTCTTTGAATGGCACTGAGAATGGGGGCAGCATGGGGGTTATCTTTGCCAAGAATTTCACTCAGCACTTGATCGAACACATCTTGGGTAGGAGCGTCGGCGGGTGGGCAGAACTCGTTTAAACCACTGGTGTCGTCTAGCTGGCTCATAGTCCCTTTAGAAAATAGCAGCAATGTTTCTCACTACTTAGTGATATAAGCTGCTCCAATGTGACCGATAAAATTCCGGAAACTCGCGCCCAAACAAAGCTTGAAGAAATATTGCGCAACCCTGTCACAACCTCAGCCCCCAAGTCACTAATACAACAGTGCGGCAATTGCCAGGCTCCAGCTGCCCAGGGTTAGCACGTCTCTCCCTGGCCTGTTTCTCTGGTAAACCGACGCTCCAGGCGTTTTTAAGCGGTGGCTTGCCTCGGCTTAGCGCCCGGTCAGTTTGCGTTTTAGGGCGGCTGAGTTTGCCTGAGCGCTATGCGCTGGCAGAGGCGACCTAACAGCGGTGCTCTGACATCCGCACTCTGACATCCGCACTCTGACGATGGCGATCAGCCAGACCTATAACCCTCGCGCTAGGTCAGCGCCCCAAAAACGACCCCACCACCCAGCCCGATCTTGTCAGCCCGATCTTGCCAGCCCGAATCTTGCCAGCTCGAATCTTGATCGTCTATTTTCTCGACAGAGACACCCGAGGAGTAATGAACACAGAACCCGTGACAGCGCCTCTGGACAACCCACTAACCACCCCAGTCGCAACCCCCATCTCTGACCTGCTCACCGCCAGGGGAGAAGCCCCCGCCGATGGACTCATGCAGGCGCTGAGGCAGCACCGCACCACGCTGATCGACTACTGCACTCTAGCGCTACAGCCCAGCCTGTCTACCACCGACGAAGACCGTGTGGGCGAGATCTTGGCCCAGGCCGTTGATGACCCCCTGCTCAGCTTTTGGGTCGAAGAAGTCGACGGCTGGGTCGGCGAGCAGCTAGACCTGCTGTCTGAAGACGCCCTCAAACAGCAGCAGAACAAACTCAAGCGCATTATTGGCCAAACCTGGGTTGACACGCTCTGGAATGACTTGCAGCACCGCACTAAAGCTCTCCAGGCCTACCTCAAGCGGGTGGGGGTCTACAGCGGTGCCATTGACGGTGTGATGGGGCCGACCACCCAGCATGCGATAGAATCCCTCAAGACCGCTTATCCCGACGAGCTTCCTCTGGGATACCTATAGGAAAATTCGCATGATTGGGCAACAACAGCAGCAGCCAGGCCACCTGCGCAAAGTTCGGCAGAGTATTTCGCAAAATATTCTGATGGCGCTGGTGTTGGGTTTGGTGGCCACGCTAACTGTGGGCATGAGCGCCGCATTGGCCGCCAGTGCCCCCGTTGAAACGCTGACTGTTCACCTGGGCAGCGCCGCTGGAGAGCTGCGGTTTGAACCCGATCGCATTCAGTTCACGGCGGGTCAACGCTATCGTCTGGTGCTCGACAACCCCAGCCCCGAGAAGCACTACTTTACCGCCAAAGACTTTGCCGACGGCCTGTGGACCCAGAAGGTGCAGGCCGCCGGGGTCGAAGTTAAAGGCGCAGTTCACGAGCTAGAGCTGAAGCCGGGGGCGATCGCTGAGTGGGTATTTGTGCCCGAGCGCCCTGGGTTGTATGAGCTGCACTGTGCGATCGCAGGCCATGCCGAGGCCGGCATGGTGGGTCAGCTCGAAATCTTAGCGGCGGGCGGCTAGAGTTTACGATCAAAAGATTTAGGAGATTTCCAGGAAAGAAGATACCAGCTTTAATTCAGCGACCGTAGCCGCCGTAGGGTGGGCACTGCCCACCATTGGGAAACTATTTTCCAGAAATCGCTTAGCATTAGACAGTTAAATTATGCTGTGGCTTAGAGCGTGGAGAAGCAGCTGAGAGACAAATCTCTCTCAAGCGCCAGCCTATATTCTGAGCCTATGCCCTGAGATAGAGGTAACTAGCGGAGTTTCTATGCAACCTATAGAAGAACTGCTGGCAGACCATCTTGGCCTACTCAGTTACCATTTCTAGTGAGCGCCGCGACCGTAGTTTTGAACCATAATGCCTCCGGATCTTTCCCATGACTCCTTTGCCATCCTGGCTGTAGACGACTCTCCCGACAATTTGTTTTTGATTGAGTCAATTCTGGATGACCCCAACTACCGCATAACCTGTGTGGAGAATGGTCAGGCGGCTCTCGATGCCGTGCAGCAGGCTCCGCCTGACGTGATCTTGCTCGACGTTATGATGCCGGGGATGGATGGCTACGCTGTGACCCAAAAAGTTCGCAGCGATCCTACTCTGCCCTACATCCCGATTTTGCTGATTACCGCCCACGATCAGTCGAGTCTGGTGCATGGGCTAGATGCCGGGGCAGATGACTTCATTCGCAAGCCGGTAGATGTCAATGAGCTACGGGCTAGGGTGCGATCGCTGCTGCGGCTCAAGCGCAGCATGGATGCCCAAACCGCCATGCTGCGCCAGCGCGATGACTTCGTGGCCCGTCTTACCCACGACCTGCGCACCCCCTTGGTAGCCGCCAACCGCATGCTCGACCTCTGCCAGAGCGACGCCTTTGGCACCGTGCCCGATGACGCTAAGCAGGCGATCGCCACCACCATTGAGAGCAATCGACACCTGCTCAGCATGGTGAACACGCTGCTCGAAGTCTACCGCCACGAGGCCGGCCATAAGGCCATAACTCTATCGCCCGTTGATCTGCTTAAGCTGGCCGAAACCGTGGTTATGGAGTTGGCCCCGATCGCCTCTGAGAAAACCCTCACCTGCCTACTCTGTCGGGTCGATCACGTCGATAGCCTGCCACCCGCTGCCCACAGCCCATCTGCCAATAAAAGAGCGTTGAAACCAACGCAGTCTGACGATACATCTTCAGAACTTAGTGCCTCTGGTACGCTCGCCTTACCGGACGATGGCTTTACTGTGCCAGGTGATCACCTAGAACTGCGCCGGGTGGTGACTAACCTAGTGGGAAACGCCATTAAATTTACCGACATCGGCGGCATTACCGTCACCGTGGGCATTTCGCCCCACCTACCGCCAGAGGTCGAGCTGCCTAGCACCCACGATTCTTCCCACCCCTGGGCTTGGGTATCCGTAGTCGACACCGGCATTGGCATTCCCGAAGCCGAGCAGGGGGACGTATTTGAATGGTTTCGCCAGGGCAACCAGGCGAGATCAGGCCATGGCCTAGGGCTACATCTTTCGCAGCGCATTGCCCAGATGCACGGCGGCATCATTGCTGTGACCTCTGAAATGGGCCAGGGGAGCTGCTTTACCCTTTACCTACCCACGTCAGAATAACAGGGGCAAGGTGGCAGGTCTCAGGCCAGCCGCCCCGCCACTAGACCGCAAACCGTAAACCCTGAACCTCAGCCGTAGCCCAGCCCTGGTTTAGTAGGATAGGAAAGCACCGTCACCTCTCCAGGGCATCACTATGCGCATTGGGCTACCCAAAGAAATCAAAGATCAGGAATTTCGCGTCGGCCTGACTCCGGCGGCGGTACAGAGCCTGAGCCAGCAGGGTCACCAGGTGATGGTGCAAGCCGGGGCTGGTGCCGGGTCGGGCTTTGAAGACAGTGACTATCAAACCGCTGGGGCTAAGATTGTGGCCGATGCGGCTATGGCCTGGAGCCAAGAGATGGTGGTCAAGGTCAAAGAACCTCAGCCGTCGGAGTATGAGTTCTTTCGCCCCAATTTGGTTTTATTTACCTACCTGCATCTGGCCGCTGAGCGCAAGCTCACCGAAGCGCTCATGGCCAGCGGCATTGAGGCGATCGCCTACGAAACCGTGGTCGCCGCCGACGGCAGACTGCCTCTGCTCACCCCCATGAGCATCATTGCCGGTCGCCTCTCGGTGCAGTTTGGTGCCCGCTATCTGGAGCGACAGCAGGGCGGGCGAGGGGTCTTGCTGGGCGGCATACCTGGCGTCGCCCCTGGCACCGTGGTGATTTTGGGCGGCGGCGTAGTCGGCACCGAAGCCGCCAAGATGGCCGTAGGCCTGGGGGCCAGGGTGCAAATTATCGACCTCAACGTAGACCGGCTGGCCTACCTCGAAACCCTCTTTGGCTCTCGGGTAGAGCTGCTCTATAGCAGCCCCGCCCAGATCGCGGCCTCGGTACCCCAGGCCGATCTGCTGATTGGCGCGGTGCTGGTGCCCGGTCGCAAAGCCCCCACCCTGGTTTCTAAAGATCTGGTCGCCACCATGCGCCCTGGCTCGGTGATTATCGACGTGGCCGTAGACCAGGGCGGCTGCATCGAAACCCTGCACCCCACCTCCCATAGCCAGCCCACCTATGTCGAGCAGGGCGTAGTTCACTTTGGGGTGCCCAACATGCCCGGTGCCGTACCCTGGACTGCCACCCAAGCCCTCAACAACGCCACCCTGCCCTACGTGCTCAAGCTGGCCAAGCAGGGTACGGGGGCCCTGACTACCGACAGCGGGCTTCGGGGCGGGCTAAATGTCTCCTCCGGCAGGCTCATTCACCCGGCGGTGCAAGACGCCTTCCCTGATCTGGCGGCCAAATCTACAGAGCATGCTGCCGCCCTCTAGCCCTTTGAACCACCCGCACAGACCGATTGACAGAACGGGCCGCTGGCAAGGGTTCTCTAGTTCACCACTGCGCTGCCGTGGGCGCGAGGATCGGCGTTCACCGCGCCCTGACGGGAGAGAAAATCGCCCTCAATCTCGGAAGCGCGGCCAAAGGTCTGCTGGTGGGGCAGCGGTGCCTGGGCAATCAGCGCCTCTAGATTTTCGCTGAGAATCTGCCGGGGCTGTTCGCCAATGGCGGTGGCAATCGGGTTGGCTGCTGCCCCCATGTAAACAAAGTGAGGAATGCCTTCTACCCGGTAGGCCAGCATTTCGGGCAGCCACTTGTTGTTGTCGATATTGAGCATGACAAAGTTGACCCGATCGCCGTAGCTCTCTCGCAGATCGGCCATGTCACCAGCCATGGCTTGGCAGGTGCTGCACCAGTTGGCGTAAAACTCCATTAGGGTGGGCTTGCCGTTGGCCTGGGCCACCTCGAAGGGCACCGCGCTAGCCGCCAGCTCCGCCAAAGATGGGGTGCTCGCCTGGGTGCGCAGACCCAAAAACATCGCCGCCGCCAGCACTACAGCAGCGATCGCCACCACCAGGTTGCGGGCACGATTGGGGAGAAGATCTGAGGTTGCAGGCAGGTTTTCTGACATATTTCCGTCATAGAGTTCACGACTCCCCGGTAGGGGGTATGGCGGCAAGACATGATGGGTCAACCCAGTCTCCGGTTAGGATAGAGGCAAACCGCTAATTTCAGTGTAAAAGAATCGAGCCGGTAAAAGAATCGGGTAAACAGATCGGGGCATTAAGTCGGCCATGAAAAAACGGGTTAAGCTGATTTTCCCCAAGCGGTCGGTGCATATGCCGATTACCTATCGGCTGGCTAAAGACTTTAACATTGCCGCCAACATCATTCGCGCCCAGGTGGCCCCCAACCAGGTGGGCACGCTGGTGGTCGAGCTGTCGGGCGATATCGACCAGCTCAACGACGCCGTTGACTGGCTTGAGGTGCAGGGCATCGAGGTATCTGGGGCCAGCGGCGAAATCGTCGTCGATGAAGACCTCTGCGTCCACTGCGGGCTGTGTACCGGGGTGTGCCCCACCCGCGCCCTCACCCTCGATGGTGAAACCTACCGGCTGACCTTCTCGCGATCGCGCTGCATTGTCTGTGAGCAGTGCCTGCCTACCTGCCCGGTGCAGGCCATCTCTACCAACCTATAGGCGCTCGGCTCGAGGCGCGATCGCCATGAAACCAAACCGGTCACTGCCCACCCTGCTGCGAAGCCACTGGCTCTCGTGGACCCTGCTGGTCATGGCCTACGCCACCTTCGGCAATTTCTTGCACCACCGCGAAACCTCTCAGATCGCCTGGGGGGTTACGGTTTTGCTGGCGGTCGCCGGAGCCTGGCTGATTACCCTAGGCTGGCCGCAGACCAGGCGAGTCCTGCTCTTGGGCTTTCAGTCCGATGTCGGGTACTTTGCCATGGCCCTTTCCGCCGCGTCCGTGGCCGTGCTGGTGGTCACCCAGTTTCAGATGTTTGCCTACTTCGCCATGCTGGTAGCGGTGTCGCTGCTGGCCCGAGTCGACAATCTGATTGCAGGCTTTAGAGATGCGATCGCCTTTCTCTGGCTAGCGGTGCTAGCGCTGCTGGGGTTAGCCGTCAGCTGGCTACCAACGCTGCTGAGCAGCCTATCTACCTAAGAATTTTCCAGCTCAATACTTGTTCGGGCTCTCACCGCGACCGACTCGTCAAAACTCCCCAGGGCAAAACTCAACCTGCACTGGCTTCTAGACTTGACATAATCTACTCCCAAACAGCGTTAACTATCACAGCATCGTGGGCAGATTAAAGACAGCCATTTCCCCTCGGTTGAGACCTGCCCATCGCCATGAATACTTCCCTACTAGAATCTGTTCAGCAGTCTGACGGGCGCTACCTCAGCGACTCAGAGCTGCGTCCCCTGGCCCAGTTTGTAGCCTCCTTTGACTCTCGCTTTAGAACCTACACCCGCCTCAAAGACGAAGGCGACGCCCTGGTCATCAAGGCCCTGCGCCAGCTCATGCCCACCGGCCACCGAGCATTGATTCAAGAGCACGGGGCCAAATGCCAGCGCGATATGCTCTACACCCTACAGTGCATTGCCAAAGCAATCTTGCTCGATAACCCCGACGGCTTTATCGAAGAATATGTGGTGTGGATGCAAAACATCACCCGTGCCCTACACAAAGAAAGCTCCGCCATTGATGCCTACCGCAGCCTTCAGGCTGAAATCACCGCTACCCTGCCCCAAGAGGCGGCCCAGCTCGTCAACGGCTACCTCGACAAGCTAATTACAGCTTTTGCAGAAGGCCTATAAATCCCCCAAGACGGCAAATCCCCCAAGGCAGCGCAGAAATAGCGGTCGCCCAGGGTTGGCAGCACGCCATATCTTCATCCTCCGGGCTGATGCCGGGCTGGGGGAACCGGGAAGACTATGGGGTGTTGGCACATTCATGGTTTAAAGCGGATGGGCTTTCCCTATAGCACCGATACCCTAGACCCCTTGAAGTTAGAACCCTTTACCCACGGAACCGCTGTTAAAGCCTACCTGATTGAGCTGTCTACCTTTCAGCAGCAGCCCCTATTGGGTAGCTATGACCAGGGCAAACTATGTCTCAACGACTGCGGCCTGATTGTCGCTGGCGAGTGGGTGCGCTCGGCCACCAAGCGCAGCGGCATTGACCTTGACCTGTGGAATATCACCCCCACCAGCCTCAAGAGCATTGTGTTTCTCCAGGTGGAAACACCTTTTAACACCCAAGCCCCAGGCCCCTTAGAAAGCCAAAAACCCTGGCTGCTCTCATCGTTTGTTACCAGCTTCAAAGCCGCAGCGGCTAAACGCATTAACCTATGCCGCAATCAGCTCGGTCAGTCGGTGTGGCAAAGCAGCTACGATGAATTGCTGATCGACGACCCTAGACAGCTGAGCACTATTCGCAACCAGCTGCAAGAGCAACCCATTAACGAATCACCTAGCCCGCCAGCTTAGCCTTAACTAAGGCCTGCACCTTGCCGCCGTCGGCGCGCCCCTTGAGCTGCTGCATGGCAGGCCCCATCACCTTACCCATATCTTTGGGCGACGAGGCCCCGGTTTGGGTGATTAGCCCGTCAATCACCGCCTCTACCTCGGCATCGCTGAGCTGCTGGGGGAGATATTCTTCAAGGATGCTCAACTCCTGCGCCTCTTGGGCCGCCAGATCATCGCGGCCCGCCTTTTGGTACTGCTCAATCGAGTCTTTGCGCTGCTTCGCCAGCTGGGTGAGCACCTCTAGCTCTTGATCGGGGGTGAGGGCATCTTGCCCACTGGGGCGCACCAGCGACTCACGTTCGAGAATGACTTTTTTAACGCTGCGCACCGTCTCTAGACGCACCTTATCTTTGGCTTTCATGGCGGTCTTGATGTCGTCGCTAATGCGATCTTTCAGGCTCATGGGAAAACTTCCTTGCGCGCGGCTCAGTAGCGTAGTGGGGGGTACGCTTCTACTTTAAACTCTACCGCATCTCCCTCATGCCTCCATTGCTTGGGCATTGAGCTGCTGAGCGAGAAAGCCAATCAGGTCGGCAAAGGTGAATAGCTGGGTCTCGTCAAAGGTTTCGCTAATATCGAGGCCAAAGGTTTCATAAAAGTCTTCGCACAGGGTAATGCTCCAGTCAAACCAGCACACCGCTGGAAAGGCGAGGTCGTCAACCAGGTGATCGGCGGGCTGCACGCGACCGATCTCAAGGCCAGAGTAAGCCTGGAGCTGCTGATAGGCAAAGTCAATTAGCGGCTTAGGCAGGGCGCGGGGCAGGGCGGGCGGAGTCCAGTAGCGAATGAACCACTGCTCGGCGGTGAGACAGGGGCGCGATCGCAGCCGTTGGTTGACCCGGTGGCGGGCCACCATGTCGGGGCTGAGAGCCATGTAAGTGGTGAGGCTATTGACAAAGTTTTTCAACGATCGCCACACGATTGCTTAAACATCGAGCCTTAAAATTGCCGTTGGGGCCAGGCCGTTGGGGCCGGGCCGTTGGGGCTTGGTTAAAGTGTGCCCAGGGTAACGCCCCGAGTCATGGTTTTGGCACGATTTGGGCACTAACTTAGCCCAAACCACAGAGGTGGGCGAGGGTGGCCGTAAAGCTTGGGTATGAAACCGCTGCCGCCTCGGCCCGCTGCACCTGCACTGTGCCCTCGGCCCGGAGGGCGGCGATCGCCAAGCTCATGGCAACCCGATGGTCGGTATAGCTATCGACAATGGCTCCGGTGAGGGGGGTGCCGCCATGGATAGTCAAGCCATCGGCCTGTTCTTCGACTCGGGCACCCATCTGGGTCAGCTGGCTGGCCATGACGGCGAGGCGATCGCATTCTTTCACCCGCAACTCGGCGGCGTCGGTGATCACGGTGGTGCCCTCGGCAAACAGCGCCGCCACCGCCAGAATCGGAATTTCGTCAATCATGCGGGGAATCAGGTCGCCGCTGAAGTGAGCGGCCTGGAGGCGGCTGTGGCGCACCCGCAGATCGGCCACAGGTTCGCCTGTGACCTCGCGGAGATTCTCTAGGGTAATATCGGCCTCCATGGCCTGGAGCGCATCCAAAATGCCGGTGCGGGTGGGGTTAATGCCGACATTTTCCACCACTAGGTCAGAGCCGGGGGTAATGGCCCCGGCCACCAGCCAAAAGGCAGCGGAGCTAATGTCGCCGGGCACCACTACGATTTGCCCGGTGAGGGTGGCCGGGCCGCGCACGGTGACGCTACAGGTGTCGGGGTCTACCGAAATATCGGCCCCAAAGGCTCGCAGCATGCGCTCGCTGTGGTCGCGCGACAGGCTCGGTTCGGTGACGGTGGTTTCACCCTCGGTCAGCAGCCCGGCCAAGAGGATGCACGATTTGATTTGGGCCGAGGCCACCGGCGACTGGTAGTGGATCGGTTTGAGGGCCTGCCCCCGCACCGCCAAGGGAGCGAGGCGGTTGTTTTGCCTGCCCCAGATCTCGGCCCCCATCTGGGTGAGGGGTTTGATGACGCGATCCATGGGGCGCGATCGCAAAGAACCATCGCCCGTGACCGCAAAGTAGCGATCGGGGTGCGATGCCAGCAGCCCTAGCATCAGCCGCAGAGTAGTGCCCGAATTCCCGGCGTTGATCACGTCGGCAGGTTCCTGCAAATTGCCCAGGCCCACCCCCTGCACCGTTACCCACTCGTCTTCGAGCGGCGACATGGTGACGCCCATGGCCTGAAAGCAGGCGGCGGTGCTGCGCGGGTCTTCCCCCAGCAGCAGGCCCTGGATGCGGGTTTCGCCCTGGGCGATCGCCCCCAGCATCAGCGATCGGTGCGATATCGACTTATCTCCCGGCACGCGCACGCGCCCCTGGAGGGCAACCCCATCAACCGGGAGATCAAGCGTGAGGGTTTGGTGCGGGGCAGCGTCGGTCAGCTCAATGCGGGCGGTCATAGCGGTGGTGATAAAAGCCGTTGTTGATCGTACCCCATTGTTGTACCGTGGGCTTTTGACAACGGTAGTAGTAGATCAATCGCTGAAGTTATTGCTGATAGCGTTACTGATAAAAATAAGCAAACAGTTCTGACTCTGGAATATATCGGCAGGCTTGCCGATATATTGCTCGACAGGTGCCTGTATCTAGCTGCCGATGATTAGGAACCGTGAGGATCTCTTTACCCACATCACTGTCTCGCCGTAGCTTGATATGGCTGCCCCGTTGACTATAAACCCGAAAACCAAAGTGCTCCAAAATGGTAACAACCTCAGCACCTGATAACCGTTTCAGCCTAGGCATAGAGCGGTTGTAGCTCAAAGGTTACCAAAATAGCAGGATGGGCAATTAGGCCGAATTCAGCCGGATCTTCTCCCTCTAGGTGCAGGGAAACAGCCTCCTGGAGATTACTAACGACTTCATCGAGGGTTTCTCCCTGGGTGACTACGGCAAGTTCTAAGCACTCCGCGACATAGCCACTTTGCTCTCCTGGGCGAATGAAGGATTTGACGGTTTGTTGAAGTCGCATCTGACCACCCGTGAAATATCAGCAGATTTTTTCGGTGAACAATTGACTGTGCAAGCCTATTGAGCGCTTCACCCATCAGCGGATAGAAGAACGTTAAGAAGTCACCATTGAGGTCTTAGGACGGGCAAAGATCATGCGGCCAGCGGAGGTTTGCAGCGACCCCGTAACTACCACCTCTAGCTCTTCACCGATGTAGTCGCGGCCTTCTTCGACCACCACCATGGTGCCGTCGTTGAGGTAGCCAACCCCCTGGGAGGGCTCTTTGCCTTCTTTGAGGATCTTTAGATCAATGTCGTCGCCGGGCAGGTAGGCGGGGCGAATGGCCTGGGCCAGGTCGTTGATATTGAGCACTTCGACGGCTTGGAAGCTGGCGACTTTGTTGAGGTTGTAGTCGTTGGTGAGCAGCATGGCGTTAAGCTCTTGGGCCAGCTTTACCAGCTTGGCATCGACTGTAGGAATGTCGTCAAAATCGACGGAGTTGATCAGTAGTCGGTTGGGGTAGGCGTCGCGAATGCGGTTGAGCACGTCGAGGCCACGCCGCCCGCGATCGCGCTTTTGGTCGTTGCTGGCATCGGCTACCTGTTGCAGCTCTTGCAGCACAAACTGGGGCACCAGCAGCTGCCCTTCCAAAAAGCCCGTATCCATTAGCCCCTCAATGCGGCCATCGATAATGCAGCTGGTGTCAAGCACTTTGGTTTTGCTGGGCTTGAGGGTGCCTTCAGATACCAGGGTCGACTCCAGCGTGCTGGGGCTGATCAGACGCAGCAGCGATCGCCCGTGGGTATCGGCCAGGTTCATGCCCGACACCGCAAACAGCACGCTGCCCAGCACCGCCGTCATCGGCTTAATAAAGCCAAACTCTGAGGGAATTGGCAGCAAAAACAGCGGGGCCAGCATCAGGTTAGCGATCAGCAGGCCCAGCACCAGGCCCACAGCGCGGGTGAGAATGCGATCGGGGGGAAGTTCTTTGATCTGGCGCTCTAGGCGGCGGTAGCTGGTCTGCATGACCAGGCCCAGCCCGGTGCCAATTAGCCCGCCAAACACGGCGGTCACCGCGCCCAAGGCCTCAATATTGGTCACCTGCTGCAAAATCGGCTGGGGCAACAGCTCAATACCGTAGAACCCAATGCCCGCCCCGGCTAGGATAAATGAAAATATGATCAGTGCATCTAGCATGGTGGTCTGCGGTTTGGGCCTTGACTTTGCGGCGGTTAAAGGCTAAATGCCTGCCTCTCTCAGTGTACTCCTCTAGTTCCAAAGCGCCAGAATAGACACAACCAGGGAGCTGAGTTGGCAAAAGTATACCGCTAATATGGCGATGGCTATGTCCGTTCCCCTAGCTGCCCCATCGGCTCTGCAATAATGGTGGGGTTACTGCACTTGCATTCTCCATGTCTTTGCCCTTTTTGCGATCGGCGGTGGTGGGGCTGACGGCCTACACCCCCCATCTAGAGCCCGCAGACGACCCGTCCTCCGCCAGCCTGGATATTCTCGACACCAACGAGTGCCCCTACGACCTGCCCGAGGCGCTCAAGGAAAAGCTGGCCTGGCAACTGCACCACGGCATCGCCGCCAACCGCTACCCCGACGGTGGCCACGGGGCGCTGAAGAGCGCGATCGCTCAATACGTCACCGAATCCGTCACTGAATCCGCTGAGGGAGCCACCTTCGATGCCGACCATATCTCCGTGGGCAACGGCTCTGACGAACTGATTCGCTCGCTGCTGATCGTCACCTGCGTGGGCGGCGAAGGCTCGGTGCTCGTAGCCAATCCAACCTTCTCGATGTACGGCATTCTGGCCCGCACCCTGGGGGTGCCGGTGGTGACGGTAGGCCGCAGTGAGGAAACCTTTGAGGTCGATTTGGCGGCGGCCCAGCAGGCGATCGCTCAACCCCAGGCAGCACCCGTGCGAGTGGTGTTTATGGTGCACCCCAACTCGCCCACCGCCAACGCCCTGACCGCCGCCGAGGTACTTTGGCTAAAGTCTCTGCCTCCTGAGATCCTCGTGGTGGTAGACGAAGCCTATTTCGAATTTAGCCAGCAGACCACCGTGGCAGAGGTACTGACTCGCCCCAACTGGGTGGTGATGAGGACGTTCTCGAAAGCCTTTCGCCTAGCGGCCTACCGGGTGGGGTACACCGTGGCAAATCTAGAGCTAACCCAGGCCCTCGAAAAAGTGCGCCTGCCCTATAACCTGCCCAGCCTTACCCAGGCGGCAGCTCAGCTAGCGTTGGCCCATCGGGCAGAACTGCTGGCGGTGGTGCCCGAGATTCAGCAGCAGCGGCGAGAATTGGCGGGAGCGATCGCCCAGCACACCCCCCTGCACCTCTGGCCCAGCGACGCCAACTTTCTCTACGGACGGCCCCTGGTACCGTCGGGTCAGCCCCTCAATACAGAGCTAGAGCGCTGGTTTAATGGTCTGCGCCGTCAGGGAACCCTGGTGCGCCACACGGGCGGCGGTTTGCGAATTACAATCGGCACCCCGGCAGAAAATCAGCGCACCCTGACCCACATGCAGCAGCTCTAAACCTCTCGGTAGGGGCATTGCATGCAATGCCCCTACACTAGGGCGCGGGCGCGGCGAACCGTGTAGGGCAGCACCCCCACCAGCAGGGCAAAGGCCTCGTCGGGTATCTGATCGACAATGCTCTGATCAAAGTAGCTCTTAAACTGCTCCAAAATTAGCTGGGCGCGATCAACCGGCACCGGCTTGTCGGTGAAGTTTTGGGTGAGCCGCACCCACTGCAAACGAATCTTGAGCGCCTTTTGCTGAGCCTCAGCCGAGTCGGGAGCAATCAGCGACAGGCTACCGAGGGGAATCACCGCCTGGCAGTCGGCGTCGAGGCCACCGCCCACAGCGGCACCGGGGCCAGCAAACTCAGTGTAAAACTCTTTGTGAATAATCAGCCCGTTGCGGCGGCGGCTGTTGACCACCCAAAGATCGCCGCCGCGAATCTTCGCCATAATGTCGTCGTCATCTGACATCAACAAGCTGGACTCAAAAAAGGGATTTGAGAGTGGGGTCACAGCATAGGGACGGATAGTTTGGGCGGCCGCAAAAATGCCGGAGGCGCGCAGGAAATTCCCTTCACCTGATCCTGAGACATTTTGCTCAAAGTTGGAGATCATCTCCGTCCCATCGTAGTGAGAACAACTCGGTTTAGCTGCGGCCTGATAACTGCGACTTGAGCCAGCATTCTGGGCTGTGACCGTCGAAAACGCCCAGGTCTTCATTCTAGGGTAAACGTCGGAGCGCCCCCCTCAAAAGTATTTAGCTGGGCTGAAGTAGGGGTGAATTTCTCCCCTGGGAGTTTGATGTTTGTGTAAAGTTACCTGTCTGTGCTGAATCTACCATTAGCCTTCTCTGGGTGAGGTGGAGGGGCAAGCACCTTGCGCAGCAGCAGCCGACGGGCCTGTAGCCCCAGCCAAGAGGCCGGAGAATCTTCGGCCTGCACCAGGGAAAACCCGGCACTGCGGTAGAGTGCCCTGGCCGCCAGGTTATCTTCCATGACGTGGAGGCGCAGCTCGCCCAGCTGCCACCGCTGCGCCACCTGTTCGCAGGATTGCAGCAGCGTCGCCGCCATGCCCTGCCGCCTAAATCCCTGATCCACCGCCAGGTTGGAGATATAGAGATGGCGATCGCCCTGCCAGGGCCAGGGCTGACGCAGCGAGGCTTCAACCGTGCCTGCGATCGCCTCTTCACAGGCTTTAACCGCCTCGTCTGACGGCACAGACACCGCTGCCAAGCAGGCGTAGCGGGGCGACTGCGCCCTGAGACGCTGCTTGAGATCTTCTTGAATGCCCAGCCGAATGAAGGGATACACCCACTGCCGCCAGCCTGCGCAGCCGTAAAAGCTAGTGGTCAGCACATCGGTCAATCGCTCAAGATCGCGCAAACTGGCCGGGCGAATTAGCGTTTGAGGGGCTGCCGAGGTCGGCAGGGGGGGAATATTTTTGTCGGCTTGTACCATGAACCTCTGCGGCAAACACCACTAGCGCCTAGCCATAGCAGTCAATATACCCCTCTAGCCCCGTCCAACGGGTACGATCTAAGGAATGATTTTCTCGCTGCCGATTTTTTCTCGCGCGGTCAATCTCGCGGTCAATCGGTAGATTGGTATCGGCGCTGATGTCTTGTAATGGCTTGCCCAGGCGGGGGCACCGCTAGCTATGGCCAACTCCTCATTTCTCACCACTGTTAGCCGCCACCGCGACCCGAAACTGCTGTGGCCCGTGGCCGCTGTGGCCTCAGTATTGACCCACGGCCTAGCCCTGGGGCTAGTTCGTACCCTAGCCATTCAAACTCCGACCCTGCCCGAGGGGGCAATGGCACCGCTGCCGATTCAGCTGGTGACTCTGCCCCCTGACCAGGCCGCTCCCGGCCAGCCGACAGCCGACACAGGTGCCGAGCCTGCCGTTGCAGCGACGGCGGGTGCCGATGCCCCTACGCCCATGGCGGCTCAAACCACTCCACCCGATACTGCGCTTCCCCGCGTAGACCCAGCCCCGCGGCGCCCCCCGGTGG
>QBMN01000058.1 GCA_003241845.1 Shackletoniella antarctica
ATGGTGGGCGGTGCCCACCCTACGTTGTCTAGGAGAGATGCCTCTCCGAGACCCCGGCAATGCACCCAGGTGTCGAGGGAGGGCGTGGCCGAGCCGAGCACCAGGGGGCAGTTTTCTAGCTCAGCTCGCCAGCGGGCGACGGTGCGGGCGTGGTAGCAGGGGGGCACGTCCTGCTTGTAGCTGCTGTCGTGTTCTTCGTCGAGAATGATCAGCCCCAGGTTGGGCAGGGGCATAAAAATTGCCGAACGGGTGCCGACGATCACCAGTGGTTTAGAGGGCTTTAGGCTCTGCCGCCAGGTGTCGTAGCGCTCGCCGTCCGATAGCCCGCTGTGGTAGACCCAGACCTGATCGCCAAAGCGGCGGCGAAAGCGATCGGTGAGCTGGGGGGTGAGGCCGATTTCGGGCACCAGCACCAGGGCCGACTGACCAGCGGCGAGACGGGGGGCGATCGCCTGCAAATACACCTCGGTCTTGCCCGACCCGGTTACCCCGTGGAGCAAAAACTGACTGCCCTGCCAATTTTTATTTATATAGTGAAGCGCGGCGGCCTGATCGGGGGTCAGCGGCTTGGGCTGATCGGCGGCGAGCCATGGCCCCGCTTCGGTGCGCAGCTGCTCGCGCGGCTCAATCACAAGGCAGCCTGCTTGAACCAAACGCTTGAGGGTAGGGCTGGTGGTTTGACACAGCTGTAGGGCATCGCTGAGCCACAGGTCGCCGCCCTGGCGACGCAGGGTTGCAAGAATTTCCTGCTGGCGAGGGGTAAGGGCGGGGGGCAGGGGGTCACCACCGACCAGGGTAACCGCCTGACGCTGCTTAGCTCTGGGCGGCTGGGGCGGTGCCAGATACGACTCGGCCCAGCCCAGCTGAATCAGCTGCTGCATAGTGCGATAGCTGTGGCCGCGCTTTTGCAGGTAGGGCCAGGTGTAGTCGCCCGTGGCGGAGCGCTGGAGATCATCTAATAGAGTAGTCACCCCAGGCGCGAGGGAGTCGGGGATGGGGTGGGGAAGGCGATCGCGCCGCAGCCGTAGCCTTCGCTGCGACTTGGCCAGCATCCCCGGCGGCAGCGCCGTCTTCAGCACCTGCATCAGCGGCACCTGGTAGTGGTCGGCCACCCGCTGCAGCAGCGCCCAGTAGGCCGGGGCAAAAAACCGCTGTTCAACAATGCCTTCGACCGACCGAATTTGGTCGGCCACCAGGCTTGCCGGGGGCGTGGTGCAGAGGGAAAGGGCGATCGCACCAATGCTCTGGTGGCGAAAGGGCACCGTCAAAATGTCGCCCACCTGCACAGCTAAATGGGCAGGCACCGCGTAGGTATAGGCTGCGGGCTGGCCGCCATAGTCCACCAAAACGTTGACCCAAACGCGGCCCGACTGAGGCTGGGTTTCACTGTTGCCAAGGCCCACGCTGCTTACACCACCTAGGTTACCTATGCCAGTGTAGGAGGTTGTTTGAAAAGCCGGGAGAGGGAGCGACAGATTCTATCGCCTCAAGCACCCAGGTTTTCCACAGGCTATTTTCTGTGGAAAACTTTTCCCCTCTGTGGAAAACGTAGCTCAAGCTCGTAAAAGAAAAAATCTAGATCGCCCACCCAAGCCGACAGCAATCTAGCCTCACCTTGCCAGACAGCTTTTATCTCTAGACGGCGATCAATGCCGAGACAAAGCATCGGAGGATAGCAAAAAACAATTCGAGTTTTCCTTCAGTTCGCGGTTCATTTTTCGATTTGGCTGCTACACTACGCAAGATACCAAAGAAATGTTACATTGCCTTGGAATTCACAAAAAAATTCGTATTGTGGACTCACAAAATAAGACCGAGATTCAATTCCGGGATCAATTGTTTTGTTAGGGGTTGCCATCGGCAGGGTAGCCCGAATATAAATGCCTCCAATCTGCATGCTTCGACCTGTAGGTATAAAGTTCTATTTACCCCATGACTACTACATATAACTCCGACAGAGATAGCTCGATTGCCTGGCCCGACGAATCTATCGACGGGCTAGACATCGACCTAAATCGGGTGGCCGAGAAGGTCTCCGCTGCCGATAGCCAACTCACCCCCGATCTGACCGCCTGGGACGAAGATCGAGAGGTCTTGGCTAAGTTTTCTCAGTCAGAGTCCATGTCAGAGATGGGGCTGTCGGGCTATAGCAAGACCCTGACCGACGATGCTGTAGGTGCTTTCTTTAAAGAGATGGCTCGCTATCCGCTGCTCAAACCTAGCGAAGAAATTGAGCTGGCCCGACAGGTGAGATTTTTATCTAAGGTCGAAACCGCCAGCGAAAAGCTTCAAAAAGAGCTGGGCCGAAAACCAACCCGACAGGAGTTGGTAGAAAGGATGAAGGTCGGCGAAGCCGACTTTACCCAAAAGCTCCATGAGGGTCGCAACGCTAAGCGGAGAATGATCCGATCTAATTTGCGGCTGGTGGTGTCGATCGCCAAGCGCTATTTAAATCGGGGCGTGCCGTTTCTCGATTTGATCCAGGAGGGTGCCCTGGGGTTAAACCGCGCCACCGAAAAATTTGATCCCGACAAGGGCTATAAGTTTTCGACCTACGCCTACTGGTGGATTCGTCAGGGCATTACTCGCACCATCGCCAACGATGCCCGCACCATTCGCCTGCCGATCCACATTGTGGAAAAGCTCAACAAGCTAAAAAAAGCCCACCGCGATCTGCGCCGCGATTTGCAGCGTAACCCCAGTGAGCAAGAGCTGGCCGATGCCCTCGATGTGACGGTCGATCAGCTCAGAAGTTTGCAGCAGGTGCGCAGGCGATCGCTCTCGCTCAACCACCGCGTCGGCAAAGGCGAAGACACTGAGCTAATGGAGCTGCTCGAAGACAGCAGCACCCAGACCCCAGAGTCTCAAATCAGCGAAAATATGATGCGCCAGGAAATCACCAGCGTGCTTTCTGAGGTGCTCACCGAGCGCGAAAAAGACATCATTACCCTACGCTACGGCCTGGCCACGGGCGAAACCCACACCTTAGAAGAAGTAGGCGGCATCTTTAACCTATCGCGGGAGCGGGTGCGCCAGATTCAAACCAAAGCTATGCGCAAGCTGCGCCGTCCCCAGGTAGCGGCCCGCCTCAAGGGCTGGCTGAAGTAGTGGCAAACGGTCGTTTGCCCTCCGGGTCGCACGGTATTCAAATGATTTCGTATTAGAGATACCTTCTAAAATCCCCCCTGCCCCCCTTCATAAGGGGGGTTTTAGTTGGCGTGTTTGCAGCAAGTATCTGGGGGGATCAATCCTGCACAAGCAACTCACTCACTTCATTGAGCACCCTCCATCGCATGGATGCCATTCATCTAACCAACATTCGCGCCTACGGCTACACCGGGGCACTACCCGAAGAAAACGTCCTGGGGCAGTGGTTTCAGGCTGATGTCACGCTGTATTTGGATTTAGCAGAGGCCGCCGAGAGCGATCGCCTCGCCGATACCCACGACTATCGCACGGTGATCAACGGCACCCAGCGCATCATTCGCGAAGCAAAGTTTGTGCTGATTGAGCGGCTGGCGGGTGCGATCGCCACCCTAGCCATGGATTCTGACCTCCGGCTTCAGCGGGTCACGGTCAAAGTCACCAAGCTCACCCCCCCCATCCCCGACTATACCGGCCAGGTTGCGGTGGAGATTAGCCGCGATAGAATCCAGTAAGCGGTAATTTTCAATGTAAAACTGGTGGGCAGTGCCCACCCTACCTATGACCTCTTCTTCAACCAACTCACGACAGCAGCTCAGGGCCGAGCTAGAGCGCATGCCTGAATGGCTGCGTCGCCCCATTGGCAATGCCAGCCAGATCTCGGCGGTGCAGCGCATTGTCAAAGAGCGGCAGATTCACACCATTTGCGAAGAGGGCCGCTGCCCCAACCGGGGCGAGTGCTACGCCAACCGCACGGCGACGTTTTTGCTGATGGGGTCGGTGTGTACCCGCGCCTGCGCCTTCTGCCAGGTAGACAAGGGCCACGCCCCCATGACCCTCGACCCCCAGGAGCCGGAGAAAGTGGCCGAATCGGTCAGCCTGCTGGGCCTGCGCTATGTGGTGCTGACCTCGGTAGCGCGGGATGACCTGCCCGACCACGGGGCCAGCTGGTTTGTCACCGTCATGGACAAAATTCGCCAGGAGAATCCTGATACGGAAATTGAGGTGCTGACCCCAGACTTTTGGGGCGGAATATCGCGGGAGGTCGGACAGGCCGAGCGGGTGCAGACCGTAGCAGCGGCCCAACCGGCCTGCTACAACCACAACCTCGAAACCGTGCGGCGGCTGCAAGACCCGGTGCGGCGCGGGGCCAAGTATGATCGCTCCCTGCGGGTCTTGTCTTTGGTAAAGGAGTGCAACCCAGCTATCCCCACAAAATCGGGGCTAATGGTGGGCCATGGCGAAACCGAAGCCGAGCTGATTGAAGCGATGCAGGACTTGCGCGGGGTGGGGTGCGATCGCATCACCCTCGGCCAGTACCTGCGCCCCTCCCTCGATCACCGCCCGGTTGATCGCTACTGGACACCCGCAGAATTTGACCGCCTGGGCGACATTGCCCGCGAGCTTGGCTTTGAGCATGTGCGATCTGGCCCGCTGGTACGCAGTTCGTACCATGCCGGGGAAGCCCCGTGAGCCAGGCAACCTGGCGATTGATTCCACTGATAGAAGCATCTGGCGCAGTGCAGATGGCCATCGACCAGTGGCTGCTCGACCAGCACCAGCACCACGGCCATCCCCCCGCGCTGCGGTTCTACACCTGGCAGCCGATCGCAATTTCCCTCGGGGCCAGCCAGCGGCGACAAATTCCTGAGCACTGGCAAAATCTGGTTTGGCAGGGGCAGCCCGTGAACCTCGTGCAGCGACCGACCGGAGGGCGCGGGGTGCTGCACCAGGGCGATTTAACCTACGGATTAGTGACCTCGCAGATTTCCGGCAGCCGTGACCAGGTCTATCGATCGCTGTGTCAATTTTTAATTAAAGGCTGGGCAACCCTGGGCATCTCCCTAGCGTTTGGGCAGCCCAGTCGAGACTACGGGCGACCGCAGAGCGTCCCTTTTAGGGAATCGCAGAGCGTCCCTTTTAGGGAATCGCACAACTGCTTTGCCCTAGCCACCAGCGCCGATTTGGTCGATGCTCAAGGCTACAAAGTGGTCGGCAGCGCCCAGCTGCGGCGCGGTTCTCACTTGCTCCAGCACGGATCAATGGGCCTCACAACCAGTGCTGAGCTATGGCAGCAGGTGTTTCAAACTTCGGCACCACCAGAGACCCAGGCCCAGCTGGCTGTGCGACAGGGCCTATCATCTGAAAAACTAACAATCTCTAACATTATTGAATCGCTAACCCAGGCGGCAGCAGACTGTTTTGACTGTCAGCTCATTCCCCAACCTTTAACCCAGCAAGAATGGGCCGAGATCTACGCCCTGGCACAAAAAAATGGCCCGGAGTGCCAGAGCACCGGGCCATCAGCCGTATTCGAGGGTTAGCTCATGGTGGCTGAACCGCGATCGTAGCCAGCAAAATCGTGGGGCATTTTGCCCTGAATGTGGCTTTCGTAGTGGGCCGCATCTTCGATGGGCATACCAACTTCGGCAGCCAGACGCACCATCATGCCCTGCTCACGCCGACGGCTGCGCTGGTGCCGGCGAATAAACAGATTGCGGGCCAGGTCAGGAATGCTGGTAGGCGTCGTTGCGGCATCCACCACGGGAGCCGCCGGGCTAGCGACCGCCGCCACGCTAGCGGCCACCGCAGGAATCGCCACCACGGGCACTGAAGCAGCCGGGGCAGCCGAAGCCATGATGCCCGCTCGGTAGGGCACGCCGCGCCAGGTCAAATGGTTGGCGGGCTGGGCGGGCAGATTAGCCAGGGCGCGAAAGACCAGCGGAACACCTCGATAGCGTCCCGTACCGGTGGTTTCGCCCATTTGAGGGGCAGGGCTAGAAGCAGAGTCGTAGCTGATACCGCGATAGGTGAGTTTCATAAGGTCGCCTCCTAGAAGCGATGGCGTAGTGAGGCGCGTTCCTTCGGGGTTGTCCCTACTTCCGTCTCCTAACCGTAGCGTCTGAGGGGCTTACGCTCTAACGGAGGAGATGAACGATTTATCTATATGTCTGTATAGTAGGCTACGGTTTCAAGATATCGTTGACAATGTAGATTTTCGATAAGAGAGTACAGATTTCTACACATGTGCTGCCGCCTCAGCCGCTTTAAAGAGATTTCTGGAAACCGTCCTGACTTGGTATTGTTGCCCTTCTTTGCAATCCGCCGTGGATCTCCGGAAGTAGGCCAAGTGTGGATGTATCTAATGACGAAACCACCGCGAACGTTACTCCATGCCAAAGCTTGCCAATCTGCAACTGGGTCAAAAATTTACCCTGCTGCTGCTGCTGGTTTTTCTCGGCGGCATCATTGCCAGCAGCATCGCCCTATCCTCAGTTTTAAATCGAAACGCCCAGGCTCAACTAACCACCAACGCGCTGATGTTGATGGAAACCATGAACTCAGTGCGAGACTACACCACGAACCAGGTCAGCCCAGAACTTACCCACCGCCTAGAGACCGAATTTTTGCCTGAAACGGTGCCAGCTTATTCCGCGCGGGAAGTGTTTGAGACGTTTCGCGGCAACCCCATCTATGCCGACTTCTTCTATAAAGAGGCGACGCTTAACCCCACCAACCTGCGCGATAAGGCCGACGGCTTTGAGGCTCAGCTGGTCGAAAACTTCAGACAGCAGGGCACTGCCCAAGAGACCAGCGGATTTCGGCAAACTCCGGCGGGTGACCTCTACTACATTGCCCGCCCGATCAAAATCACCAAGGCCAGCTGCCTAGAGTGCCACAGCACCCCCGCCGCCGCCCCCGCCAGCATGATCGAGCGCTACGGTGCCAGCAACGGCTTTGGCTGGCAGCTCGACGAAATTATCGGTGCTCAAATGATCTCGGTACCGGCGGAGAAGGTGCTAAAAAGCGCCCGTCAGTCTCTGGTGCTGATTTTGGGCATTTTCATTCTGGCGTTTTCGGTGGCGACGCTGCTGGTCAATCTGTGGCTCAAGCGCTACGTGGTGCGCCCGCTCAACCGCATGGCCCAGGCGGCAGAGGCCGCCAGCATGGGCGACCCCAGCGCCGAGTTTGTGGTCAACTCTAAGGATGAGGTGGGCAAGCTGGCGGAGGCCTTTAACCGCATGCAGATGAGCTTGCAGATGGCTATGCAGCGGCTGGAGCGCTACCGCGAAGGGCGGCGCAACTCTGGCGATTTTTCGGGTAAGTAGCCCGCTGGTCTTATAACCGGTCGCGCTGGCTGTAGCGCAAAATATCGCCACCATCGGGGCGAATGATCAGGCCGTTGGCGGGGATGGCGATCGCATGGCTCCAGCTAATGCGCTCTAGGTAGCCGAGCAGATGCAGGCGATCGATGGCGTGCTGGGTGTCGTCGGGGGAGCCGACTAGGTAGTGCCGCAGGCGGCGGTGCGGCACCACGGTTATAGGAATTGTAGGCAGCGGGGTCTGTGCTGCCCCCTGTGGGCAGGGCGGCAAAAAAGATCGAGCTTGCAGCATTTAGACATTCCTCAACAGCAGAACAAAGCGTAGGGCACCGCCCACCACCCAGGGTCACAGCCTTTTAGCAGATCGCATGGGCAGCAAAAACCAGCCCCCGGCAATTAGCGGATGGCGATAGCGCACGGTGCTGTAGCGGTAGAATGGGGCACGACAACCAGGAGAAGACACGCTTAATGCCGTGCCACCTTCCCTGGAAACTCATGTCTCATTTTGAGGCTTTATTTTGAATATGTCAATCTGAGGCTTTGATTTGAGACCTCTATTGTTACCCAATGTCTGACGAAAGTGCTCCACCAGCAGAATCAAAGCTCTCGCCCATAGAGGTCTTGAGGTTAGAGCGCACAAAACTAACTCAAGATGAGTTGGCGGTTCGCTGCGGCATACCCCGTTCTACTTACCAACGCTGGATTGCGGGCAAGACCGAGGCAAAGTTGAGCCTTGCCCAGCTTAAAGCACTCAGTCGAGAGCTAGGAATTGAACGAATTGAAGACATCCCAGACGATTTTTCGGCTAGATAATTGGCTTTGTAGGATGGGCAAAGGGCTTTGCCCGTGCCCATCATCCCAGTAATCGCCAGAGTTTGATGGGCACACTTCGCTTTGCCCATCAAACGGGGTGGCTTTTGGGGGCTGTGGTTCGGGGGTTGGGACGGGTAACTTGGCCTTTCGAGAAAATAGCTCAGTGTTTGGGGTAAATAACTCGACGCTTCGAGAGAATTACTCGGCATTTTGAGAAAATTACTCAGAAGGTGGAGTAGGTTACTCGGCGTGCCGAGAAAATAACCTGGCGCGTCAAGCAAAGTGCTCGGTCTCTGGAGCAAATAGCTCGACGTTTCGAGAAAATTACTCGACACTTGGAGAAAACCGTTCGGAATCTCGCTCTCTGGGGCTGAAGACAACAGAGTAGACCCTGATGGAACCGAGCTTGCTGCCAGGTAATGGCTCGCACAGGGTAAATTTCCTTGTCAGGCTCGAATCTGGCGAGGTTCCGTTCTCGTAGATTGTTTAAGGTTTGCGCTCCCTTACGGATATGCCCGATATGCCCGATCGCACAGAGACTATTCAGGCCAAGCTAGAAGACGGCACGATTGTAAAAGTGGAGGTAGCCGCAACAGGCGGGCGGCAAGATGTGGCCGGGGGGCAAATTCCTGACCTGAAAGATGTAGGTAAGGCGATCGAAGGCATTGTAGCGGCGGTGGCTGCCCCCATTCAAAAAGCAATGCCCTCGAAGGCGACGGTGAAATTTGGCGTAGATCTAGCGGTAGAGCCAGGCCAGCTAACGGCTTTGTTGGTTAAGGGCGGCGGCAACGCAACGCTCGAAATTACCCTTGAATGGGAGCCGAAGGCATAGCCTGTGGCCGACACCCTTTACGAGCTACTGCATGACTGCACTGTTAAGCTCACCCTGGCCAATGGTGAATGTGGCACGGGCTTTTTTGTGGCACCGGGCCGGGTGCTGACCTGTGAGCATGTGGTGCGTCGGGCAGGGGATGCCCCGATAGCCATGCGCTGGCGGCAAATACATGACTTTGCCGAGGCGCGGGTAGAGCAGGTGTGGGCAGAGATTGACCTAGCGTTACTTTCCTTTGAGCCACCCCAAAGCGATTTGCCCTGCGTCTACTTGGATGATGAAGATGTGCGGGTGGGGGATCAGCTCTATTTATTTGGTTATCCGGCCAGAGATTATGAGAACGGTCGCCCTATAACGCCAGAGTGCGAAGGCTTTACGGGCGACGAGCCGCCGTTCATTATGCTTGAGCAGGGGCAGGTGCAGCCGGGCATGAGTGGCGCAGCCTTGCTAAACCGCAGAACTGGAAAGGTCTGCGGCATGGCCAAATTTACGCGAGATGAGTACAGCAGCCTGGGCGGTGGTGGGGTCAAGGCGACGATAATAATGCAGCGGTTGCCCGTGCTAGCCGAGTGGCAGCAAGCTTTTCATCAGCAAGATGGACAATGGCAAAGTTTTGTAGACCACCTCGGCACGCTGCCCTTACCGCCAAGGGCTGGCCCCAACAACCTGCCCCGCAGCGGTACCAAAGCCTTTGTGGGTCGTGAAACCGAGCTAGCCAACCTTCACACCCAGCTCCATCAATCGGATCGCATTGCCATTACCGCCATTCGCGGCATGGGGGGCATTGGCAAAACCGAGCTGGCCCTGCAATATGCCCTGCACCACCGCGACGAAGGCACCTACCCTGGCGGCATTTGCTGGCTCCAGTCCAGAGAGCAAGATGTCGCCAGCCAGATCGTCCGGTTTGCAAAAACTGTGGGGATGTTAACCCCCGAGGGTGAGTTGGCCGACCAGGTGGCCTATGTGTGGGCACAGTGGCCCCTAGCGCCCTCGGCCATGCTGGTCGTCTACGACGATGTGGCAGACTTTGCCACTATTCAGCCCTATTTGCCACCCCAGACAGAGCAGTTTCGGGTGCTGCTCACCACCCGGCAGCACTTCTCGGGATTGACCACCCTTGAAATTGACGTGCTCAGCCCAGAGGCAGCGCTGAAGCTGCTGCGCTCTATTGTGGGGGCAGACCGCATTAATGCTCAACTGACCGAGGCCGCAGCCCTTTGTACGCGGTTGGGGCACTTGCCCCTGGCCCTAGAACTGGTGGGCCGCTACCTAGAGCTAGATGAAGACCTGACCATCGCAGCGGTACAGGCCGAGCTAGATGAAATGCGTACCGATGCCTATGCCCTGCTCAAAGACGACTCTGCGGCCAATATGACAGCTAAGCTGGGCGTAGCCGAAGCCTTTGAACTCAGCCTGCGACGGCTAGATGAACCGAGCCAAACCCTGGCCACCCTGTTATGCCTGTTTGCCACCGCGCCCATTGCCTGGGATTGGGTGCAGGCCTGTTTGCCCGATGTGCCAACGCCAACGCTGCGACAGCAGCGCCAAACGCTGCTGCAAAATAGCCTGCTTCAGCGAGTTGGGGCAGAAACCTATCAACTCCATCCGCTGATTCAAGAATTTTTGCGGGTGCGCTTTGCCGATGCCGCCAGCACTGCACCGCTGCAACAGAGCTACTGCATTGCTATTGCCCAGGAGGCCAACCAAATTTCTCATAACCAAACCCAGTCCGACATCCTGCGCCTCACGTCGTTCATTCCCCACGTTGAGGAAGCCGCCACCACCTGGCAGCAGTTCCTGGCTGATGAGGACGTCATCACTCCCGCTAATGGGGTTGGGCTGTTTTATTACAGCCAGGGCGCATTTCAGCAGGCTGAGCCGTGGTTTGAGATGGTGTTAAATAGCGGGCGCGGGCGCCTCGGCGACGACCATCCCGCTGTCGCCACCAGCCTGAACAATCTCGCGGGATTATATCAGTCGAAAGGGCGCTATGGCGAGGCGGAACCGCTCTACCGCGACGCCCTGACGCTTTACCAACGGCTGTTGGGCGACGACCATCCCGCTGTCGCCACCAGCCTGAACAATCTCGCGGAACTATACCGGTTGCAAGGGCGCTATAGCGAGGCGGAACCGCTCTACCGCGACGCCCTGACGCTGAACCGACGGCTGTTGGGCGACGACCATCCCGATGTGGCCACCAGCCTGAACAATCTCGCTTTGCTATATCAGTCGCAAGGGAGCTATAGCGAGGCGGAACCGCTCTACCACGACGCCCTGACGCTGTGCCAACGGCTGTTGGGCGACGACCATCCTGATGTGGCCGCCAGCCTGAACAATCTCGCGGGATTATATCGGTCGCAAGGGCGCTATAGCGAGGCAGAACCGCTCTACCACGACGCCCTGACGCTGCGCCGACGGCTGTTGGGCGACGATCATCCCGCTGTGGCCCAAAGCCTGAACAATCTCGCAACGTTATATAATTCGCAAGGGCGCTATAGCGAGGCAGAATCGCTCTACCGCGACGCCCTGACGCTGCACCAACGGCTGTTGGGCGACGACCATCCTGATGTGGCCACCAGCCTGAACAATCTCGCGGAACTATATCGGTCGCAAGGGCGCTATAGCGAGGCGGAACCGCTCTATCGCGATGCCCTGACGCTGTGCCAACGGCTGTTGGGCGACGATCATCCCGATGTGGCCACCAGCCTGAACAATCTCGCGGAACTATATTGGTCGCAAGGGCGCTATGGCGAGGCAGAACCGCTCTACCGCGACGCCCTGACGCTGCGCCAACGGCTGTTAGGCGACAACCATCCCGATGTGGCCACCAGCCTGAACAATCTCGCGGCATTGTTTGAGGCGCAAGGACGCTATGGCGAGGCGGAACCTTTGGCGGTTCAGGCGTTGCAGACTAGCGCTAAAGCCCTTGGCGAAACCCATCCTGATGTGGGCATTCGTTTAGGAAATCTAGCCTCGTTGCGGGTGGCCCAGAGTAACTTTGCTGAGGTAGAAGCCATGTTTTTGCAGGCATTTAGCATTTTTGTTAACTCCGTTGGGGCAGAGCATCCCTACACTAACGAAACGTTCAACCGCCTATGCCGCTTTGTCGCTACCGTGCAAGCCGCTGGGCAAGTCCCCATTCTCTCCGACCACCCCCTCACCCAAGCCCTGCTGCAACAGATTGAAGGGCAATAACAGGGCGTTAATCATCGTTTCGGCCACTCAGACTAAGCAAGCTTAGTCCCCAGGAAGCCGTAGCCCTTGTGGAACAAGGTTTTGGAGTTTAGTAGTTCAGGTGAACTATGCATGGGTGGTCGTAGGTGGCCGAAACGATGACAGAGGCCCAATAACAGTATGAGCAAAAAGCAAAAACTCCTGCGCCAGATCCTCAATAACTGCCAAAACGTTAGCTTCAAGGATATGGTGAGCCTAGTTGAAGCCTTTGGGTTTACCCTGTCTCGCGTCAATGGCAGTCATCACATTTACACCCGCCCTGAAATTGCAAAACTGGTCAACATCCAAAATGTTAAAGGCAAAGCCAAGGCTTACCAAGTCAAACAGTTTTTAGAGCCAGTAGAAACTCATAACCTAACGCTGGAGGATTAGCCGTGAAAGACTACCACATCAATATTTTCTACAGCGACGAAGACGAGGGCTACATCGCCGACATCCCCGACCTCAGCTACTGCTCTGCCTTTGGCGAGACCCCGCTAGAAGCCTTACAGGAACTCAGCCTCGCCAAGCAGGCTTGGCTAGACGCCGCCCAAGCCGAAGACAAACCCATTCCGCCGCCTACCTATCGCCCTATCATCTACCAACTCAAATCGGCCTAAACCTCCGTGGCACCCTCGCCAACCCAGAAACCCGGTTTCTCGACCCGCCAGCAGCCCCTCCCCCATTCCCACGAACCCGTAGGGTGCGATCGCGGCCTCACCCAAGCAACAATCCCCCATCTCCCCGCTAGGCCGCACCGCACCGCCCGCCCTTCCCCGTGACGCAAGCGGTGCATCCAGGCGATCGCCGCTCCAACCGGGCACTACGAGCAAGCGATGTCGCCTACTGCATTTGGCGGCGAAAGTCCTCAGCCTTTTTGCGATCGGGAATCTCAGCCGCCAGGCGAGTCACCAACTCCTGGGGCGCCAGGTTGGGGAAATCGGCCAGAGTATCGTCTACCAGATAGTTTGCCATCGGGCCAATACAGCGCATCAGGGTTTGGCGACAGCGGCTGAGAAACTCTGGGCTGAGGGCTCCTGCGGCTGGGGCTTCAGGCACCGGCGCTACATCTAGCGAGGTCACGTCTTGAGAGTCTGACTCGTGGCTGACCGAGGTCTCGTCTACCGCGCCCTGAATGCGGCTAATAAAGTCGGTGGCCTGACGCCCGTTAGACAGCTGACTGGCCAAAATTTCGACAAACTCCTCTGGAGTCGCCTGGGGGTATTGATCGATCATGTCTTCAACGATCACGCTGGCCATGGGGCCAATGCAGCGCGTCAGGGCTTGCCGACAGGCTTCTATAAAGGCGGGGTTGGGCAGCTCTAAGGGGGCTACCGCTGGGGCCGCAGACGCCGCCGGTGCAGCCACTAGGGGAGAGATGGGATCTGTAGCTGCCTCTGTGAGCTGGGCTAGCTGCTGCATCACATCTTGGGCGGTCTGAAAGCGGGCCTTTGGTTTTTGCTGCACCAGTTTGGTGAGAATGGCTTCTAGCCCCTGGCCTACGCTGACGTAGGTTTGCCAGCGCCACTCCAGCGATTCTTGGTCGATCAAATCGCGGGGATAGCGACCCGTCAGCAGCACGATCGCCGTTACCCCCAGCGCATAGAGATCACTGGAGGGAAAAGACTGGCCCAGGTGGATTTGCTCGGGCGGCGAGTAGCCAAACTTGCCCACCATGGTGGCGGGCTGGCCATCGTCAGCGGCGGTGCCCTCACCGGAGAGCAGGGTGCTGATGGCGTCGCTCACCAGGCCAAAATCGATCAGCACGGGGAGGCTGCGATCGCGGCAGTACATAATATTGTCAGGCGAAATATCGCGGTGCACGATATTTAACCCGTGGAGATAATCCAGCACTTGCAGCATCTGCATCAGCCACGGAACCACCTCCGCTTCAGAAAACTGGCCATCTTGCTGACGGCGCTGCTTCAGCAGTTGAGAGTAGGGCACGCCATCGATATATTCCTGCACAATAAACAGGCGGTTGCGCTGTGTAAAGCAGGCCAAAAACTTGGGCACCTGGGGATGATTGAGCTGGTAGAGGGTTTTGGCTTCTCGTTTGAATAAATCCAGCGCTTTTTGCAGATTGCGGCCCGATTTTTTGGTCGGGAAAAACTCCTTCAGCACGCAGGCTTCCTCAAACCGCTGGGAGTCTTCGGCCAGATATGACCGGCCAAAGCCGCCCTGACCCAGCACCCGCTGGACAGTATAGCGGGCTGCAATCCGCGTGCCTGGGGCCAACAGCTGGCGGTCTTCAAGGGGGTCAACCAGCGGTTCTGGCACCTCTTCTGGCTCAGGCTCTGGAGCGGTAGCCTGGCTACCCTCCGAGAAAACATTGACATGGTAAGCAGGCACCAGCTCTTGAATATTTTTGAGCTGGAGTGGCCCCGCATAGGTCACATCTAGGTCGAGCCGGGCCTTGACCACATCGTAGACAATCTTAGAAATGCACATACCGCTGGAGTGGGCCTCGCTCTGCAAGCGGGCGGCAATATTCACCCCGTTGCCCATCACGTCAGACTGACTAAAAAAGACATCTCCCAGGTGAATGCCAATGCGGTGGAGCAGGGCTAAATCTCCATCGGTATCGACATTAACGCGGTGCAGTGCCCGCTGAATTTCTAGCCCACAGCTCACCGCCTGCACCGCGCTGACAAAGTACATCAGCAGGCCATCGCCCGTTGACTTCAGCACCTGGCCTTCAAACTGTTCGCAGAGTGTTCCCATCAGCGCCTGGTCGCGCTGGAGCTGAGAGAGGGTGAGTTCTTCATGTACCGACATGCGGGCGCTAAAGCCCACCGCATCGGTCAGCATAATGGCGGCGAGGGTGCGATGTCCGTGGGTCACGGGAGTCAGCTCCAAGGGTCGCAAGGGAAGTTTGGGTCAGCCAGGGCTGCTCCTTACCCATTAACTATAGTTAAAGCGATGGCCATAGCTTCATGCCATCCGCAGCGGTAACATCCTTGATCCTATTTCACCCCTGGGAGTGCTGCTGTCTTATGGCTCACTAACCCCATCTAGGCCAACCTGTCTTCAGGGCCAACCGCCCGGCGCTGAAAACAGGCTGGTCGTCTCCAGGGTGAGCACCGCTGGCTGCTCTTTGACCCGCGCCTCTAGGGGGCGCACTTTTTCAACCAGCTGAATGAGCTGAGACAGGTCGGGGGGTGCAGCATTGGCAATATAGCCAGCATCAGCGGCAATGCTCGACTCGGCGTTTTGCATCGCCTGCTCAAGGTACTGCTGCTGATTGCGATCGACGTTAGGGCCGATCAACACTACCCCCGGTGGAATGGCGCGACTGGTGTGCAAGACCCGAAAAACACCGTTGCCAAAGGCGGCGCGATGCTGCTGAAAATCTTCTTCGGCCATGGCACCAGCGGCTACCCGGCCCTCGGCCACCCAGCCGAGGGCAATGGCGGGGGTGGGGGCAAACTCGATTTTTTGCAGCGTCAGACCGTAGAGATCGTAGAGGGGTAGATAGTAGCCCGTCGCCGACCCGGCTTCGCCCAGGGCGATCGCCTGGTTGGCCAAGTCGCCCAGCGCCTGGGTGGGGCTATCGTCGCGCACCACCAGCACCGATCGCTGGTTGGGGGTGCCCAGCATCGGCAAGATCGGCAGGTAGTTGGCCTCGGCAATGGCGATCGCCGCCAGCCCCGAGGGCGCAAACACCAGCGACCAGTTAGCCGCCCGTATTTGCTCCACGGCGCGAATCTCGTTAAACACTGGCTCTAGCTCTACCACCGCCTTGAGTTGCTCGGCCAAATAGGCCTGAAAGCGCTGGTATTTCTCCAGAGAGCTAGCGCCGTCGTCATAGCTCACCAGCCCCACCGTGAGCCGCATGGGCTGCCCAGACACCCGAGTCGGGCTACAGCCTGCGGCTTTCACCAGCAGCACGGCCAGCAGACCCACCAAACAAAACCGCCACCACCGCCCCAGTTGTTCCATGTTCCCAGACCAGAAGCCACCTCAATATCGCCCCATCAAGCGGCACCCTATATGCAGCTTAGCCCCTGTGCAGCTTAGCCCCTGTGCAGCTTAGATCGACAGACCCTGAAACTCTAGAATTTCTTTGCATTCTGTGACCCTACTCGTCACCCATGAAAAATTCTCATGTCTTCCATGACAGAAAGTTTTTGTACCTTTCACTACAGAAAGTTACTCTTAGGTTGTGGGTGAAAACCCCTCAAACGCAAAAGGAGATCTGTTATGAACACCAGCTATTGGCCAATCCACACCGCTAACAATGCCCCTAGTCTAGCTGCCAAACTGGCTGACTTCTGGCAAAACCTGCTGGCCCGCCTCGAAGCCACCAGCGAACCCCGCGTGTGGAAAGCTAGCGATGCCTCTGGCGCAACCCTGTGGAATGCCTACGACCCCATTACCCAGATGGCCATTGACAACGCCTCTGCCGACGAGCTACGCACCTGGCTAGAGGAGCTGCACTATCGCAGCTAGGCCCCACTAGACTGCACATTTATTTAATGGGCAAGATCTAGAACGCTCACTATAGTCATAGCAATGCTGCGCCCCCTCTGGGGGTAAGGCAAGAAGGCCCCTGGGCCAGCCGTTTCGCTTCAGTTTTGCTTCAAAGGGCTTGCTATGACTTCGGTATTGATTCAAAGTGGTCGCATTGTCACCGCCGTAGACGACTATGTGGGCGACATTCTCATTCAAGATGGCCGCATTGAGGCCATTGGTCGCCAGCTCTCGGTAGAGAATGCTGAGTGCCACGACGCCGCCGGGCTGATCGTCTTACCCGGCGGCATTGATGCCCATGTGCACATGGAAACCCCCATGGGCAACGATGTCTACACCTGCGACACCTTTGAGACGGGCACCCGCTCGGCGGCCTTTGGCGGCACCACCACGATCATCGACTTTGCCCAGCAGTTTCACAACGACAGCCCCAAGGCCGCGCTCGATCGCCGCTTAGCCGCCGCCGAACCCCAGTGCTGCGTCGATTACGCCTTCCACGTCATTCTCACCGACATTAATCCGGCGTCTTTAGCCGAGCTGCCCGACCTGATCAATCAGGACGGGGTGTCTAGCTTTAAGCTCTACATGGCCTACCCCGGCGTGCTGATGGTGGATGATGCCGATATTTTTAGAACCATGCGCCGCACGGGCGATCACGGCGGCATGGTCAACCTGCACGCTGAGAATGGGATTGTCATCCAGGCGCTGATCGAAGAAGCGCTGGAGCAGGGCAACACCTCCCCCAAGTATCACCAACTCACCCGCCCCAGCCTGATGGAGGGGGAAGCGACCCATCGGGTGATTCGCATTGCGGAGCTGGCGGAGGTGCCGGTGTACATTGTGCACCTGTCGGCCAAGGAGGCGCTGGAAGCAGTGGTGGAGGCGCGCGATCGCGGCATCCATGCCTTTGCCGAAACCTGCCCCCACTACCTATTTTTGGATGAGTCAGAGTACGACGCCCCTGGCTTTGAGGCGGCCAAATACGTGATGACTCCGCCATTGAGGAATCACGACTGCCAGCACGCCCTCTGGCGCGGTCTGCAATTCGACGACCTGCAGCTGGTGGCCACCGACCACTGCCCCTTCTGCATGAATGAAAATCCCCTGGGCATTCTCAAGTCAAAGCAGTTTGGCCGCGAAAACTTTAACCGCATCCCCAACGGTGCTCCTGGGGTAGAGCTACGGCTGACGTTGCTCTACGACGGGGGCGTGAGAGCGGGGCGCATCAACCTCAACCGCTTTGTGCAGCTCACCGCCACCGCCCCGGCCAAAATGTTTGGCCTGTTTCCCCGCAAGGGCACGATCGCCGTGGGCAGCGACGCCGACCTGGTGCTGTTTGACCCCAACGAAACCCACACCCTCAGCGCCACCACCCACCACTCGCTGGTCGATTACTCGCTATTTGAGGGGCGCGAGGTGACGGGCAAAGTTAAAAAAGTCTTTTTGCGGGGCCAGTGCATTGTCGATGGCGATCAGTGGCTGGGGCGATCAGGCATGGGCGAATACCTGCCGCGCGGTGCGTCGGGGCGGGTGCTGTAGCAAACTCTCGTAAAGAATCGCACTCACTGCTTTTAAGCATCAATGTCACTAGACTTTATCGGAAATTAGGAGAGAAATAGCCATAAGCCACTATTTCTCACCATGGTTTGGGGCTAAGCGGCTTGGAGCCGAGGATTCCCGCTCTTAACCCGGTGTGTTAGGCGGAAATTGTGCAAGCCGCAAGCGGTTTCCATTACATCATCGAGATCTCGATTTCCCCGTCTTCAGTGATGACGGGGTAGGAGAAGACGAGCCGCAAACGCCCATGGGAGTTCTTGACCTGAACCGTTCCTTTATTGGACTTGTTTCTGCTTTTTGCGTACATGATGTGACCTCGCTAGGTAATACATGCACTCAAGAAGTACTACTTTCGGACTTATAGTGCCACTATTTTTACCCCAGCAGCATGTCCAGACATGGCCAAAACAGAAACGGCGAGAGTCACACCGAAGTGCTACACTCGCCGTCTGAAGGAGTCTCTGGCTGGCTGAATCTAGCGGTTTGCCGTCAAAGGCGACACCCGGATTCGAACCGGGGGTGGAGGTTTTGCAGACCTCTATAAACCACGTATTTGCAGTACTTTCAGACGAGTGCATCGACAATTTACCCCAAATTTACCCCAATAGCAGCCCGGCCTCTGAAAGCGCCCTGGGTTAATTTTCCTATCGTTGGTTGGGAGGAGGGGGTAGGGTAATGGGTAAGTGGCTGGGCTCCGGGCTGAGAGCCTATGGAGTCAACCGATGGGTAATCGACGACTGGGGAAGTATTTGACGCTGACGGAGTTTTGCACCTGCACGCAGACCTATGCCAGGTACGCTGACCAGATTGATCCGTTCCCAAAGAATCTGGAGGAGACGCTGCCAGCCATAGAGGCGTTGTGTCAGTACATTGTTGACCCGGTGATTGAGGCGTTTGGGCGCGATTCTCCTTCTGCTGAGGCAGACGCTTCGCGAACGGAGAGGCTGCGCCAACGCTTTCTGCTCACCTACGGCTTTTGCTCAACGGATCTGAAGCGGTGGCTGGCGAAGAAAGATCCGGCGACGGGGAAGAAGCACGGCATCGCTACCCCAAGTCTGGATCAACACATGGCCCACGAGGTGAATCGGAATGGGCGGTACTACTGCGATCGCCTCGGGGCAGCCTGCGATTTTCGCATACTTGATCTACCCAGCAATGAACTGGTGGATTGGGTTATGGGCCAGGGACTGCCGTTCGACTCGCTGTATTTTTATGGAACAGATCGCCCCATCCACATCAGCTACGGCCCCCAACACAAGCGCGATATTTGGGCGTTTACAGCAAAGGGAACGCCCACTCGTATGAGAGATTGGGATACCTGAGTAGACTCAATCTTTGCGTCTTATCACCCGGTGCCCCCTCAACTCGGCTCCATGATCTAACAAACACTTCTCCCAACCCCGGCGATCAAAGATGGCTTTTATATCGTCGAGTAGTCCCCATTTTTGCTCTTGCTGGCTGAGTTTAGCGAACTTGGCATAGCCTGGATAATCGGGCGCGATTGTCTGGTCTTTTTGGTGGAGCAGAGGCGGATTGTCGGGGTCGTAGTCGCGGTAGCGGACGTAGAGATCCTGGAGGCCGATCGCCATGCTGGTCTTCAACGCTGGATGCGGCTCTTTGTCGAACCCTGGGAAGACCAGATACGTGATCTGCGGCTTCTGCACATGGAATTTCACCACCGTCGCTTCTTCGGGTCGGCCAATGGTGCGGGAGGCACAGCCTTCGTAGAGGCGCAGCAGCGGATCGAGCTGGTCTAGAGCCGAGACATGCACCCAGAGAGAGTTGGGGCGCTGCTGGCCGATCTCGCTCTGACGACAGCGCTGCTCAATCATCGCTGTGCGGCCCAGGGTCATTAACATTAGGTCGGCAGCGGTGCAGGCTTGCTGGTAGCTGCCGAACAGGGCTTTGATATCGGCCTGCACTGAAGGGGATAGGTCTTTGAACTTTGGGCGGTGGCCAAAGTGGCTGAGGGCTAGATAGACGAGCAAATCGTTGCGGCGTTTGTCGGCGATCGCATCCCATTCCCCCACATCGGTCGCTTGTAGAACGACGGTAAAAGCCCGCTTGATGCTGCCGAAGGTCTCTTGTAGGGGCACAGCATGCTGTGCCCCTACCTGCGTTGCCATTTCTTCGGGGGTAGGCAGCCGACCGTGATCGGTGTAGAAATCCATCAGGGGCTGAAGCCGCTCGCGGTATTCCTCAAACTTGCTGATCTTGAGGCGAATGCGGGGAGCGGTGGCTCGAGAGCGGAACCGGGAAGCTCGGAAGGCTTCCGCCTGGGACTCGTCGCGAAAGACAAAGTAGATGCCCAGGGCAATGGGGATGGCGTCTACGCCGAGCACTTGGTCGATGTAGGCTTTGAGTTCTTCTTGCTCGTAGTACTTCTGGAAAGTATTGCGGCTGGTGATAATGCCGTCGCCGTAGGCAATGACGCCTCGGGTGCGATCGTCAATCAGCACCTGGGCGGCGACGATGAGCACCTTCTGGGCCAGCCCCCAGGCGTTGATCAGGGCTTCTCGACGTTCGGCGGTGTCTTCGATGACGTTGATGATGTAGCCCAGGTTCACCACATCAGAGGCTGTGTGGGTTACGCCGGGTCGAAAATGAGGATCCCACCCGGAACTGGTTAGCCCTATGCGGTGGATGTACTCGATGTCGGCCCCGTGGCCGCAGCCGTAGTCGAAGTAGGTGGTGTCTGTGGGGAAGAGGCCCGCTTCGAGGGCAAGGCGTACGGGTTTGGATGCGGTGACGCGGGCGATCGCAGCCTTGTGCCGCTGAATCTTTGGCTTGGGCTGAGTTTGCTTAGCCGCCAAGGTCATTGGGCAGGCGAGGGCGTGGCCATCGATCACTAGCTTGCGCTCACTTAGGCGCTGCTCCCAGGCATGGCGAAAGCCGATGCCACGCGGGTCATCTAGCAGCCCCAAGGCTTCTTCCTGCTTGGTTAGCCAGGCGAAGGTGGCGTAGTACGGATAGTCGGGGGCGACAAAGGTTTCTTTGCGGTGCAGGACTGGGGGATTGTCGGTGGTGCTGTAGTCGCGGCCCGTGGCCTTCAGAGTTTCTAGATTGACCTGAATGCTGCTCTGAAGGGCGGGGTGGGCCTCGGTGTCAAAGTCTGGGTAAAACAGGTAGGCAATTTGCGGCTTGTCGATGCTGAACTTGACCAAGGTTGCTTTTTCAGCCAGAGCCGTGCTGGTTCTTGCCTTCTTCTCAATGGCCTGTAGGGCGGGGTCAAGGTGCTCTAGAGCAGAGACATGGACGTAAAGGGCATCGGGCAGCCGCTTGCCAATGGAGCTGCGCTGGCACAGCTCCGAGTAGGTTGGCAGTTCTGTCGATACCTTGGCCATGGATTGCGGGCAAACTCCACCGATGTCGCGCTGATGGCTCCTATCCTACCGAACCTGTGGATTTTCAAAACTTTGCAAGCAGCATTCCCTGGATATATCTGGATATATAGCGTCTCTGTACGGATGAAACCACTACCTGTAGAGTTTGATCAGGATTCGTTAGAAAGCTGTGTCTAAATCGAGCACTTCAGCTAAAACCTAGTCAGGAAACACTGGAGAAAACGGCCCAGCCTAGCCATAATTAGGCAATACATTTGATCTATCTTTTGATCTATCTAACATGGGAAAAGTGACAGTCAAAGAAAAGCCTAAGGCTACGGCGGTCTTCGCTCGCCATGAGACCTTTCATCCTCGCTTTGGCTGGTTGAAAAAGGGCTATGACCTAGCCGTGGCGGATCCCAATATCTTCTTGCGAGAAGACGCCCCGGTGCTGCTTGGGGTAGGGAAGAACATGGTGCGCTCGATTCGCTACTGGTGCAGCGCATTTAAGGTGCTGGCGGAAACTGAGCGCCAAATCGTGCCAACTCAGCTAGGCCAACAACTGCTGAGTGATGATGGCTGGGATCCCTTTCTGGAGAATCCGGCCAGTCTTTGGCTGCTCCACTGGAACTTGCTCAAAGCCCCCTGCACTGCTACGGCTTGGGCCTATGCCTTTGGGGAGTTTCAGGCGGCGGAGTTTACCGCAGAGCGCCTGGTGGATGACCTGCGGGATTACGCGAACGGCTTTAGTGCCAGCATTGCTGACTCATCCCTACGCAAGGATGTGAGCTGCATTTTGCGCATGTATGCTGACCAAGAGAGCAAAAAGGGGCCGACCGAAGATTCCATCGATTGCCCATTTACGGCCCTACGATTGCTCTACAGCGTGGGGGATGGGCGGCGCTATGAGTTTCAGGTTGGCCCCAAAGAGACGCTGCCCGCCGAGCTAGTGGTGGCGGCCTGTCTAGAATTTGCCGGGGTGTCTGAAAATGAAAGCTCGGCCATGGGCGTTTCTCGATTAGCTCATTTAGAAGGTAGCCCAGGACGGGTGTTTAAGCTCTCGGAGGCAGCGATCGCCGAAGCCATTGAGCAAGTCGCTCGGCGACGAGAAGATCTGTTTATCTCAGACAGCGCTGGATTGCTACAGCTTCAATACGAAGGCGATCCGCTAGAGATGTCTGAGGCTATTCTTGACGAGTATTTTGCCGCCTAGTTGCGTGTGGTCACGGGTTGGTGTGTAGTCACGGGTTGATAGGTAGTGAGTTCTCAACGTTTAGTCGATTTTCTGTCTGTTAACCGCCGCTATGCCCGCTCTATCAATCTAGAGCGAGATTTTGATGCCCCGGATGCGGTGGAGGGATACATTCTCACCGATCGCGCGGTCGATGCCCTGCGGCGAATTTTGGCGTCGATGTTTGGGCGCAAGCGCACCACGGCCTGGACGCTGACAGGGGTCTATGGCACGGGTAAATCGGCCTTCGCACACTTTTTGACCAGCTTGTTTGGGCCGGTAGATAGCCCGGCCCGGCAGCTCGCTTTAGGTATTGCCCGGAATAGCCTCCAGCTCGATAGCCCAGAATATGAGGTGCTTCAAAAGAAATTCCCCCAGCAGGGACTGTTTCGAGCGGTGGCTACAGCCCAGAGAGAGCCTTTGCGTCACACATTAGTCCGTGCCCTAGACAAGGCTGCGGATGATTTTTGGACGCGAGGGCGGGCACCAGCGATTGTTAGACAGCTGAATGAGTGGGAAAGTCAGATGGCGCTTGGCGAGGCCTCATTTAGCGATCGCGACATTCTCAACGTCATCAAACAGCTTGCTGAGGTCGTCGATACCGACATCATCCTCGTCATCGATGAGTTGGGCAAATCCCTAGAGCACGCCACCCAGAACCAGGGCACTGCCGATCTCTATCTGCTTCAGCAGCTGGCGGAGCTGTCGCGTAAAAAGGGCACCCGGATCTATATCTTTGGTCTGCTGCACCAGTCCTTTGCCGACTATGGCCAGCGGCTCGCGGCGGTGGAAAAAAACGAGTGGGCCAAAATTCAGGGACGGTTTGAGGATATCCCCTTCACCGAGTCGTCTCGGCAGATGCTGCGGCTGATGGGGCAAGCCATCAATCGATCCCAGGCAGAGACGCTAACTTTCCCGGTGCGACAGCTCACTAAAGACTGGTGCGCCGTCTTTAGCGAGAAAGCCAACCTCACCGAACTCTCCCCCAAACTGCTTGAGGCCACGTATCCGCTTCATCCCCTGGCGGCCATGGTGTTGCCGGAGCTGTGCATTCGCTACGCCCAGAACGATCGCTCTCTGTTTACCTTTCTCACCAGTGCCGAACCCCACGCCTTCCAAAGCTTTTTAGAGTCGGCGGAGATTGAAGAAATCCCAATTCCAGATGTCGATGGGCCGGGGGTAAAAGCTCTGCCAACCCTAAAGCTGCAACACCTCTACGACTACTTTGTGGAATCCCTGGGGGCGGGCATGGGG
>QBMN01000059.1 GCA_003241845.1 Shackletoniella antarctica
GCCGGGGGGGCTCCAGCTCCCTTAGCGACCACATCCCCCTGGTTAAAGGCGCTGATCCGCTGGGTGAATTCTTCTTGCCAGCGGGTGGGGGTTTCGGCCAGGCGATCGCGGTACGAGTCGGCCAGGTCGCGGCGGTTGGTGACTAGGTCGACCCCGGCTGCCCGGTTGGCAATACGCTTGCCCAGGCTGGCCACGGGGCGACCCACGGTGGTTTGCAACACTTGCAGCAAAATCCAGCCCAGGGCGACGTAGCTAAAGGCATTGCCGATGCCCAGGTTGGCGATCGCCCCAAAACCCACCACCATGGCCAGCAAATGCCACACCGACAGCACATTGAGAATGGGGACTCCCAGGTACGGCAGCGCCCCCGAAAACGCAAACAGCAGCGGCGCATAGGCCGCCCCCAGCACCGTCACCAGCTGCCCAAGGGGCAGACTTTGCGACCAGGGGGCCAGGGTGACCAGCCAGGTGCTCAGCACCAGAGCCAAAAAGCCAAAGGCAAACAGCACCGCGTTAATGCCCAGGCTAAGGGCAAACCGAGCGGGCCGCACCTGATTCACAAACAGAATAATGCTCTGGCCAATGCCCTGGGATAGCCCCGCCAGCAGCACCACCAGCAGCGCCAGACGTCTGCCCGCCGGCACGGTGGTGGCAATGCGAAAGGCCTCTTCGTTGAGGGCAAAGACATAACCCAGCACTTCCCAGAAGCGATCTAGCATTGGCCCAGCCTCGATGGTGTGCCGAGATTTTACTCCAAGGCCAGGGCAGGCCGGGTAACTGTTAGGTTAAATGAAGGATTTTGGGGCTGGAAGCTAGGCTGCGATTCCGAAACGGATTGCTTTGCAAATCGCCGCCCCTAGCCCAGTGCCAGCATCGCCTCAGCCGTCAGGCTCCAATCGGGAAAACTGGGCGACTCTACCACTGCCTCTCCCACAAAGATGGCTTCGCTATAGCCCTGGGGAGTCAAGCCCAAGACCGTCATCTGACCCACCACCGGGTCAAGCATCCAGTATTCGGCAATGCCGCGCCACTCGTACTGGTTGCGTTTCTCAAAATAGTCGCGACGGTGATTTTCGGCCCCTGGGCTGACCACTTTTACCACCAGCAGCGGTGGGGCCATCACCCTGGAGATGGCCGCCTGCCCAACTCACGCATTTGTGCAGGATGCTCTGGACGCAGCACCATGAGCTCGGGGTAGCGACTTTTGGGCTGCCCCGGCATGGCGATCGCCGCAGTGCCGGGGCCAACCCCCCCCGCGATAAACAGCACCATACCTAAGGTGGGCAACTGAGATTTGACAACTGAAGACAGCAGCCAGCAGGCCCACGAGAGAGATAGTCAAATCTGGTGTATGGCAGGAAATCAAGCGGCGTCCTGCTGTTGGTTTAACTCGGTGTTGCCATCGACGCGAATACCATCGTTGAACTTGACTCCTTCAATCACATCAGCGAGGTATTTGAAGCCTCGAATTCTGAGCCAGCTTTTCTGAGCACTCTCGACCAACTTGAATACCAGGGCCAGGATGGTGTCCTTGGAGACACAGCCTCGGGTCTATGAAGTGGTTCCCCCAAACTGGACAGGGGGCTAAGCTCTGAACGACTCAAATAATGATTAGGAGTAGTTCATGAGTAATAAACGCAAGCAATACAGCCCAGCCTTCAAGGCTAAAGTGGCCCTAGATGCGGTTCGAGGGGAGAAGACGGTCTCTGAGTTGGCCAGTGGGTACAGTTTGCACCCCACGGTGATCAACAACTGGAAGCGCCAACTGCTTGAGGGTGCCAGTGACCTGTTTGAGGGTAATCGAAAACCGCCAGTCGATGCCTCTCAGCCAGCGCAAATCGATGAACTGTATCGCCAGATTGGGCCGTTGAAGGTGGAACGCGATTTTTTAGCCAGTCGGTCGGCACAGCTCGGGTTGAGCCGCGACAAGCCCTGGTAGTGCGCGACCATGAGCAGCTGAGTGTTGTTCGACAATGTGCCTTGCTAGGTCTGGCTCGTTCCAGCGTTTACTACCACCCACAAGGCCCGAGCGCGGAGGAATTGTCACTATTGCGGTTGCTCGATGAGCAATACCTGGAGACGCCCTTCTACGGCAGTCGCCGGATGACGGTGGTGCTTCGCCAGCAGGGCTATCCCGTGAATCGCAAGCGGGTGCAGCGCTTGATGCGGCAATTGGGGATAGAAGCGATTTATCCCAAGCCGCGATTGAGTCAACGCCACCCTGACCATCAGGTGTTTCCCTATCTGCTGCGCGGTGTGTCGATTAAGCAGGCCAATCAGGTCTGGTGCACTGACATCACCTATTTACCGGTGCTGAAAGGGCACTTCTACTGGGTGGCTGTGATGGATTGGTACAGCCGCAAAGTGCTGGCCTGGGCTATTTCTAACACGATGGAGGTGACCTTCTGTATCGAAGCCTTGCAGAGGGCACTGGCTCGCTATGGATCGCCTCAGATCGTTAACTCTGACCAAGGTGCTCAGTTTACGGCCACCGCCTTCACGGATTGTTTGAAGGCCGCTGACATCGCTATCAGCATGGATGGTCGAGGTCGATATCTCGACAACATTTTTATTGAACGGCTGTGGCGATCCATCAAGTATGAGTTGATTTATCTCACGGCATTTGATAACGGCTTACATTTAAGTCGGGAGGTCAATCGATGGTTTGATTGGTACAATCAGCACAGACCTCACCAAGCGCTTGACTATCGCACCCCTAGCGAGGTGTATCAAAATAGTCTTACCACTGAATCAGCATCAGCACACGCTTGACTGGGGCATCAGGGTAACGCTTTCAGAGCTTAAGTTCCCTTCAAAACTGTCCAACCACTTGGATCCACTTCAGCTGAGCCCTTTAAGTGGACCTACCCCGGCAAGCCTCTCACCTCATGAATACTCGCTTTATTTATGCCGTCGAGCAATAGTGATAGCCTGCCAGGCTCTGTGCTGCCCTCGCGGTTGCCCCATTTATAGTTTCACCCCTGTTGGCCGAGTTTCCGTAGTTATAGCCATCGAGACGGTAGCACAACGACTCAATGATCGCATCTGATGATCGTAGTGGCGGGGTCGTTGAGAGCGCCGGTGTAGTCTTTACTATTGCCAGCCACGCAGGTAAAAATGGTGCCAACTTCGACAGCATAGCCCTAGTGATTAGCAGTTTTGTTCCTAGACTGGATGGCGGCTGCACCGCAGTGCAATCCACCCAGAGACAGGCCTTGGAGCAATGTGCCCTAGGGCTACAGCAGGATCGGCTGCTTTCGCCCTAGGGCCCTGGGCTACAGCGTAAGTTGACGCCGGTTAATTTAATAAGGCTGTACATTCGGTCTATCCTTGAAGGATGCCGTGTTTAGCCCAGCCCTAGCCATGCCCAACTTTTTGCCCACCGCCTACTTTGAAGGCCAGTTTTGCGACTTTAGCGACGCTAAAATTTCCATCGCCACCCACGCCCTGCACTACGGCACCGGGGCCTTTGGCGGGCTGCGCGGCATTCCTGACCCGACGGGGGGCGATGCAAACCGCATTTTGCTGTTTCGCCTCGATCGCCACTGCCAGCGCCTCAGCACCAGCGCCCGGCTGCTCAACTACGACCTGCCCGCCGACAAAATTCAGGCTGTGATCGAAGATTTTGTCCGCAAAAATAGCCCCGACAAGTCCTTCTACATTCGCCCCTTTGTCTACACCTCAGACCTGGGCATTTCACCTCGGCTGCACAATGTCGAGAAAAACTTTTTTGTCTACGGTCTAGAACTGGGCGACTACCTGTCGCCGGAGGGGGTCACCTGTCGCTTTAGCTCGTGGTACCGGCAAGAAGACCGCAGCCTGCCCCTGCGCGGCAAAATTAGCGGTGCCTATATCACCTCGTCGCTGGCCAAAACTGAGGCGGTGGAGTCGGGCTTTGACGAATCGATTTTGATGAACTCCCAGGGCAAGGTGAGCGAAGCCTCGGGCATGAACGTGTTTATTGTGCGCAATGGCAGGCTGATCACCCCCGGCTATGAGCAAGACATTCTCGAAGGCATTACCCGCGACAGCATTCTTACCGTGGCCCGCGACCTGGGCATTGAGGTAGTCGAGCGCCCGGTGGATAAGTCGGAGCTGCTGATTGCTGACGAGGTGTTCTTAAGTGGCACGGCAGCCAAAATCACCCCGGTGCGCCGGGTGGAGTCGTACAAGCTGCCCCCTAGCCGCCCCGTTACTGATCGCCTACGCGAAAAACTCACCGCCATCACCGAAGGCCGCGACGACGCCTATCAAGACTGGGTGTTTGCGATCAATCTGTAGCAGGAGCGCAGAGGAGATCCCAGGGTTCTAGCGGTTGACTTTGGACAATGTTTAGAGGCTGGAGCAGAACCATGGGATCTGCTCCAGCCTCTACAGCAAGTTTTTGAACAGGAGCGCCATCTGGCCCTTGATCTTTTGGGTGCGGGGGCGTTTTTGCCAGGTTTCGGGGGTGAGGCAAAGGCTGTTGTCTAGGGCATCGAGGAAAAACCGCTCGACCTTTTGGGCCAGCTCAGGGTAAGCCCCTGAGATATTTAGCTCGTCGTTGTGGAAGTAGCTGCGGGGGTCAAAGTTGGCGCTGCCGGTGCTGACCCAGTCGTCATCGACCAGCACAAACTTGGCGTGCATCATGCTGGGCTGGTGCTCGCAGATTTTGACCCCGGCCCGCAGCAGGGGGCCGTATAGCTCGCGGCTGGCCAGGTGCACCATGGTTTTGTCGGTAGCGGCACCCATGGTCAAAATGCGCACATCCACGCCTTTTTGGCAGGCCTGAATCAGGCAGTCGGTGGTGTTTTGGTCGGGTACAAAGTAAGGGCTGCCAATCCACAGCCGCTGCTTGGCGGTCAGCATGTGCATCTGCATCAGCAGGCGAATGGAGGATTCGTTGAGGGTGGAGCTGTTGTCGGTGATAAATAGGGCGGTAGTGCCTGTTTTTTTCACCGCGTGCAGCCCCTCTTTGAGGTCAATGTCGCCACCCGTGGAGGCCCAGTTTTGCAAAAATTTGCCCTGCAAAAGGCTGACCACTTCGCCTTCGTAGGCCAGCTCAAAGTCGGCCCAGGGGGCGGCGTCGTGATCAAACTCGGTGCCATCCCAGCAGTCGGAGATACCGGCTCCGCCAATGTAGACTCGTTCGCCGTCAACAATTAGCAGTTTGCGGTGCGATCGCGCGTTGTACTCCAGCGGTGCCCGCCAGTTTGGCTCGCGAAAAAATTGAATTTCAACGTCCACATTGCGCAGCCGCCGCCAGTAAAGCTGGGGCATTTTGCTGGTGCCCTGGTGGTCGAGCAAGAGCTGAATTTTGATCCCCGCCAGGGCGCGATCAGTGATCACCTCGGCAAAGGCATCGGCCCGGCAGCCAGGGGTCATATAGTAGGTTTCGTACTGAATGAGATGCTGAGCCTGGGCGATCGCAGCGGCGCGGGCGGCGTAGATTTCATCGACGGTGGGCCAAAACCCCACTAGGCGTCCGGTGGTGTCGGCGGAGTTGGCCAGCCCCTCCAGGCTGAGGGCAAAGCGCGGGTCGTGCAGGCTGGGAATATTGGCGATCGCATAGTCGGGCGTGGCCCGAAACGCGCCGGTCAGGTAGGCGTAGCCAACCGCTAACACCAGCAGGAGCGCCGCCCCCGCTATCCACCACACCACAGGGGGAGGCTCTCCATCAGACGCTGAAGATTCTGGGGCAGCGGGGGGGGTAGGCATCGCGATTGGTTACCGTGACGACAAGGCCAGGCTCTCAGCATAGTCACTGGCTGCCTTGAGTATCTCTATCTAGAGAAACAGCATCTAGAGAAACAGCCCAGAGGTTTTAGCGGCGCTAGACACAGCGGTCTAAACCGCTGATCGCTGGGTCGGCAACACCCGGCTCAACACCACGTAGAGCGCCAGGGCCGCCACTACGCCGTTGACGGGCACAATGCCCCAGCCCGCCTGACCAGTAAAGTAGGCGATCGCAGAAGACCCCCCGTAGGCAATCACCCCAGGCCAGTTAAAGGCGGGTTGAGGCGTTTCCAGCGAGGGAAACTGGCCCCGACGATAAATCCAGTAATCGGCCATAATGATGCCGCCAATGGGCGGAATAAACGTGCCGAGCAAAATTAGATACTGCACCAGGCCCTCGTAGATGCCGCCCCAGGCCATAAACAGCGCGATCGTCGCGCCCCCCAGCACAAACAGCGTGCGGCGACTGCTGCGAAACATATTTGACCCGGCGATCGAAAAGGCGTAGATGGTGTTGTCCTGGGTCGTCCACATATTCAATAAGAACAGCACCAGGCCGCCAATCAGCAGCCCCTGCTGGGCCATTACCTGCACAATGTCGGGTTCGCCGTAGACCTTGGCGCAAAACGCGCCCGAGAAGATCAAAAACCCGTTGCCCAAAAAGAACGCAATCAGCGTGGCGATAAAGCCCGCCTTGCCGTCTTTGGCAAACCGGCTCCAGTTGGTGGCCTGGGTGCCCCCCGACACAAAGGTGCCGACGATGATGGTGATCGCCGCCCCCAGGGGCAGCGGGTCGGCAACGGCCGCCGCCTGCAGGCCCGCAAAGCCGCCTACATCCCCGGCGGCGATGGTCAAACTGATTAGCATCAGCAGCACCATAGCGGGCACGGCCAGCCGACTCAGCCAGTCCATCGCCTTATAGCCAAAGTAGGCGGTCGAGCAAAAGGCGTAGGTAAAGAACAAAATAATCAGCCAGTTCCACGACTCGGGCACCCCCGCTAGGGTGTTGAGCAGGGTCGCCATTAGCGCCGAACCCCAGGCGTACCAGCCAATTTGCGTAAAGCCCAAAATAAAATCGACCCAGCGCGACCCCACGTTGCCAAAGCTAAACCGCGCCATCAGCACCGTGGTCAGCCCGGTTTCGCCCGCAATGTAGCCCAGCAGCGCCGCGTACAGGCCCAAGATTAAATTGCCGATGACAATTAGCCCCACCAGGTTGGGCCAAAACTGAAACGAGGGGCCGACCAGCCCCCCGGCAAACAGAGTGCCAGAGTAGAGGGTAAAACCCGCCAAAATCGGAGCCAGGGAAAGCAGCGATCGCCTCGCCCCCGCTGGTACCGGGCTGAGGGGATAGTCTTCGGTGGCTTTGCCTGGGCTGCTGAGAGCCGGTTCGGTGGTGGTAGACATAGGTACTAAACGCGTTTTGTAAATGCATTGTAAGGATAGGCCAAAGGACAAAAAGTATTCCACTCAACATTCTCTTGGCCGCGCCATGGCCGCTGTCACCATCGCTAACTAGAGTCTCTGGGGAACTGACAGCAAAAAGCATCCCTGGCAATTGCCAGGGATGCTCTTAGGATTTGCTAACGGCAGTGGCCCTACAGCACCGCTAGGCTACCCGCTGCTGCGGCGCTAATGGCCGAGATGGTAGCGGTGGCAAAGATCCACCAGGCAGCGGTTTCGGCGGTCTTGCGGGTGTCTTCGACCTGCTGATAGGCCTGGTGCTTGATCTCGGCCAGGCGGTTTTCAACGGCGTGCTCCAGCTGTTCGGCTTTGCTCAGGGCCGTGTCGCGCACGTCTTCGACCTGGCCGACAAGGCGATCGGCATCGGCCTCCGAGATCGCGTCGTGGGAGCTGAGCAGCGCCACCAGGGTGCCGCGATCAACCTGGCCCAACCGCACCCGCAACGACTCTAGACCGGCCTGGGGGTCGTCCATTAGCTGCTGTAGGTCGCGGCGAATGCCGTAGTAGTCTAGCTCTGGGCGACCGAGGGATTCGAGGTAGCTGCGCACCCGAGCGAAAATGCTGCGCACCACGGAGCTAACGCGTTCTTGCACCTTGCGGATCTGGGCGACGATTTGGTTGCGCACCGCCAGCACCTGGTCGACGGCGGCTTCGGCCTCCTCTTGGGTCATGTCGGGGCGCTGGGCCAGCAGGGCCACCACGGTGTCGCGATCAACCTGCGAAAGCCGGGTTTGCAGCCGCTCGGCCCCTAGGCGAGGGTCATTGAGCAACAGCTGCAGGTCGCGCTTGATGCCCTCGGGGTTGAGAGCCGCCTTGTCGGTGTTGCGCAGGTAGTCTTCGAGCGCCTGCTCAAAGGAGACCACCTGGGCCTGGGCGCGGCGGGCCAGCCGCTGGGGCATGTGCAGAATGTCGCGGGTGGTGGCCAGCACGTCATCGATTACCTGGTTGACTTCAGCCTCGCTGAGGTCGTCGCGCTGGCTGAGCAGCTGCACCAGGGTGTCGCGATCCATGGCGGAGAGGCGATCGCGCACCGCCTGTAGCCCCGCCTGGGGCTGATTGACCAGCAGCTCTAGGTCGCGCTTAATGCCCTCGGGGTTAAGCTCGGGCTTGCCGGTTTCGAGCAGGTAGCGCTCAATGGCGCTGGTGGCTTCGTCGTACTTGGCCTTGGCTTGGGCCGTGAGGGCAGCCGGGGCGTTGATCGCCTGGTACCAGCCAGATTCTACCTGGTCGAGGGTGCGGTTGATCTCGGCCTCGGAGAGATCTTGGCGCTGGTTGAGCAGCTGCACCAGGGTGTCGCGGTCAAACTGGGCCAGCCGCTGCCGCAAACGATGAATGCCTGCATCGGGTTCTGCCAGCAGGGTTTTGAGATCGGCCTTGATGCCCTCGGGGTTGAGCTCGGTTTTGTGGGTGTTTTGCAGGTAGTGCTGAATCGCCTGCCACTGGTTATCGACCTTGGCCTTAGCGGAGGATTGCAGCCCGGCGGCAGCGGCCCGCACGGTGTTCATGACTCCTTCTAGGCGGGTGGCGATCGCATTGACCTCGGTTTCGCTCAGGTCATTGCGGGTGCTGAGCGCCTGGGCAAAGGCGTCGTAGCCAAAGGGCGCAAACCGCTCTTGCAGATCGTCGGCATCGGCGTAGGGGTCGTCGAGCAGGCTCTCAAAGGCGCGGGTGCCCATGTCAGACAGCAGCTCTTCGCGGGGGGTCTGGCGCAAAAAGGTGTAGATCTTGGTCTGGGTATCTTTGGCCGCTTCGAGCCGGTAGCGCTCAGAAACTTCGCCCAGAGCCTGGCAGCGTACGGCCTCTAGCTGGCGCGACACCTGATCAATTTCGCCCTGGGTGAGCAGCCCTCGGGTGGCCAGGGTATCGACAAAAAAGGCTCGATCTAGCTCCATTAGCTCCTGGCGCATCAGGCCGGGGGCGGCGAAGGGGTCGTAGATCACGTCCCAAAACTCTTTCTGCATGCGCTGGGGGTTGAGCTGCCAAGGGTAGGCGTTGAGCAGGTAGGTCTCCGCGTCGGCCTTGACCACGCTGTAGCGATCGCTGCCGCCCACCTGGTTAGCTATCACATCCACCTGACTGCCAACCTCTTGCTTCAGCTGCTTCAGCCGTCCAGAAATTTTCTCTACGTCTAGATCTGAGAGGTCGGCCCGACCCGTGACAATCGCCATCAGGGTGCTCATTCCCTGGTTCATCAGGCCACTCTGCTGGCCTTTGCGCTGCTGACGAAACTCGTCGAGAAAGGCATCGAGGCGATCGCCCAAGGCACCGGTCACCAGTTCTTCGGGGTGGGCCGACTTGAGGTAGTCCACCAGTTCTCCTAGAGAATCTTTGCTGGAGGACTTGCCCAGGGCCTTGCGCCAGGTGCCGTAGAGGCGATCGGCAATGCGGCTGACCTCTTTGCGAGACAAGTCAGTACGGCCGCTCACCAGCTTTTCAAAGCTGTCGCGGTTGAGCTGCCCCAGGGTGTCGCGATCGGCAATAGAGGTAATGTCTGACTCGCGAATTAGGCGCTCAAACTCAGCCTCCAGCCCTTCGATTTCGAGGGCGGGCGAGCTTAGGGTTCTAACGTAGTCTTGCAGAGTTGATTTGATATCAACGCCGTCCCAGCCGGAGGTCAGCTCTCGGCGCACGGCGGCAGCGGTGGCCTCGACGGTGTCGACCACCTGGTTGCCGGCCATTTTGGCCCCCACGGCCCCAGTGGCTGCACCCAGCAGCGACTGAAAACTAGAGGTGGCGGTTTTAACCACCGAGCCAATTAGCGACCCCACGGTGGTGGAGCTAAACCAAAACAGTAGGCAAAAGTATAGGCCCCACACCACCAAGCCCGTGATCGCCCCCAGCATGACGCTGTTGTAGAGGCTGAGCTTAACGGCCAAGAAGCAGGCAAAAAACAGGGCTAGGCTGACCGTTATTAGGGTCCAAACGCCAAAGGCGGTGCTGATTTTTTTGCCACCGCCCCCAGAGGAGCTGCCCGACGACGAGTTGCCCACGTAGGATAGCCCAGCGGCCACCGACAGGTTGGTCAGCAGTAGCTGAAAGCCAAAGGTCAGTATCAGCCCCGATAGCAGGGCGATAAAAAACTGCGGCCCCGAAAAAATCAGAGCGGCCTCTTCGGGGGTAGTCACGCCTCGGCCAGGCACCTGAGCCAGGGCGTCTATGGGTAGGTTGAGTGATAGGTTGAGGAAGTGTTCAATCACGATGCTTTTCCTTTGAGCAATTGCAAATATCTGGATGTCGATTTATCTACCCAAGCCGTGCGTTCTTACATTTCGGGCGGTTGGCCTACTGCTAAAAACCACTTGAATATATGGGAGCTAGCCCAGCGCCTGTGACTTACACCCGGTAGGGATATTTCGAAGACAGGGCTGATGCATAGCTGATGCATAAAGGCAAAAACTGAGCTGTCAATTTTTAATCCTCAAGATACTAGACTTGAAGATTCTAGGATTGCGTACAGTCCGTAGACTCCTACTGAATATCAAACCCTACGGGAACCAATAAAGCATCCCTCTCTCTGCCTAGTCCTTTAGGAGGAGATGGCAATCTCCGGGGCCAATTGGGCGCGCTGCTGCCTGCCCGCTGTCTTGGCCAGATATCCTGGCCAATGGGACTACGGCTACATAATTAGCGGAGACTTTAGAGCGATCGCCCAGCCAAGTGAAGGACTCTGCCGAGAAAATCAGGTGGTGAAAAGTGTTCCTATTGACCGATGGGTCTTTCAAAATAGTCTCCTATTCTGAAAGGGTATTAAATCAATTCAGGAGAACACCCCATGGGTATTCAAGATCGCGCTGAAGCTACCGGTAAAAACGTCGAAGGCAAAGTGCAAGAGGCCGCTGGCAAAGTTACTGGCAACACCTCTGACGAAATGAAAGGTAAAGCCAAGCAAGGTCAGGCCAAAGCCGAGCACGCCAAAGAAGACGTGAAAGATTCTGTCAAAGACGCTGTTGACTAATTTTTCCCTCAGCCGCTGAGTCAAGGAGCAGTACAATACTGCTCCTTTTTTAATGGACTATACCAAGTCCAGCTCGGGATCTGTAGTTTTCCCGTAGGCAGAACGCCACTTCTGAACCTGGATGAGGTTCAAGGCGACTTCTGGAAAATAGTTTCCCACTGATTGTCAAAGGGGTGCATTAGCTGACCATTGAGCTGGCAAGCCACCTAGGATTTCATCCTTCCCTATCAAGCCGCCAACACCTTTAACTAAAGGGGTGACATTGAAGTACGACCTGCCGCGTTTCATCGCCTTCTTTTGCGTCCTGATTGTCCCATCTGAGGCTTAGTTATGGCTGCGTCGTCCAACCGCCAGGAGTACGTCGTCGGCGTGATGACGATGGAGGTAGAGGGAAAGAACTCTGAGCGTTTCCATCGCCATGTCACTCAGGCCGTCGAAGTTTTTAAGGATGCCATCATAACTGCGCTTGGAGTGCGCGTGGTGCTGCTTGCCTTCGAGGGGCCACACCTGACACCGACCGCAGGCGCTTACGCCCCGCTCGACTTTCTCCATATCGGCATGACCGAAAAGCTCGAACGCGATGTCCATTTCATGCTGATTGTCACCGAGGTGGATCTCTCGGCGACGACGTTCTCCTACACGCTCGCGCTGCCGAGCCAGCTCACCAATGTCGGAGTCGTCTCTACCAAACGGCTTAATCCTGATTTCTGGGGCGACCGCGAAGACGCGGCACTTACCGTCCGACGCCTGGCGACGCTGCTACTGCACACCTTTGGCCACCTCCTCAACCTTTCCCACGCCAGGGATTCGCAGAATGTGATGTATAACTTCGCGGGTGTGGATGACCTTTCCGCCATGTCATATCTGACCCCCGCGCAGCGCGAGCAGATGCGGCAGGCGCTTCCCCGTGAGGCCCATGAGCGCACCAGCCGCAATGGGCGCTGGCGTTTCGTCCTGCACACCCTGGTTCGAAACTGGCGCAGCATCGCCCGTGCTGTGGTGCGCGCTAACCCGTTCCGCCTCGCTACCCGCCTGCCAACAATGATCACAGCGGCGCTCTCGGTGATCATCGTCGTATTTTTCAGCGCAGAGATATGGGATGTGGGCAGTACGGTCGAGCTGTATCAGCTGGTGCTGCTCTCGGCGGTGGCCGTGCTGACAGCGACGGCGGTGCTCTACCGAACCTTTGCCTTTGGCGGGGTGCTCGGTCGTGGTCGTGTGTGGGCCGAGTCCACCATTGTCACGGGGGCGGCGACAGGGCTGAGTCTGATCCTGACGATGCTACTACTCTTCGTGGTCTTCGTGGGGCTGACCTATCTCGGAACCGTCACTATTTTTCCGCGCAAGCTGATGGAGACCTGGCCGACGGTCGATCCGGCTGTGCGCACGCTCGACCATGTGAAAGTGAGTCTGTTCGTGGCCGCCCTCGGTGTGTTGGCCGGTTCGCTGGGCGGGCGGGCCGACAGCAAGGACCTCGTGCGTGGTGTCCTCTTCATAGACGAGGAGACCTGACCAACGCCATAATTACGATGAACAAGTTCGAAAACCACTGGATTCCTAAAAGAACCCCATGACGCCGCTCTACTTGGCAACAGGCGGCGATCTCGATGCCCGCTCAGGGTCTTCTTCTGGAGCGGTTAGAGAGATAGAACCTGTTACCTTAGGGCGATGTTGACAGACCTGGTGGCTGGTTAGATTAAGAACAGTTGTAACTCGCTAAAAAGAGCTATGAATACCGAGAATTCTCAAAAGCTTGATCAGCAAAATCATGATAAACAAAACGCTCAACCAGCCCCTATTAGCCAGCCCCTAACCCCCGAAGCAGTATCGCCAGAGCAGCAGGCCGCCCACAAGGCAGCGATGGCAGAAGCCGATCTATTGCTCAACCCAGGCGATCGCGTAGATAGCGAAAAAACCCTTGAAGAAAAGTCTCAGCAGGTGGCGGTAAACACTGGCGATATCACGGGCGATCGCATCGTGGTGCCGACCTACTTTATCGTCGATGACCCCGAGGAAGGCCAGAAGGCGCTCCACCATATCAAAGATGCTGAAGAGATTTCCGACGTCATTCGCCAGGCCCGCGTCGATGAATCTGGTGAGCGCACCTGGCGGTAGGCGATCGCGTGATACATCGCGTGATACATCGCGTGATACATCGCGTAATACATCGCGTAATACATCGCGTGATACATCGCGTGACATATCGCGTAATACATTCATCGCGTGACGCACCGATGGCGCTAGTTTTGGTGCGTCACCCATAGCCGTGACGCACCCCCGGAACCCGAAACCCCAAGCCTTCGGGTTTAATTTATTTAAAAATGCCTCAACAGCAGCACCCGCTCTGGAGCCAAATGTACATACCAGGGCAGGGGCCGCTGTTTGAGGGTTTGCCAGGTCTCCTTAAACAGCTCTGCTTGCAGGTGATAATCCGCTGTAGGTGGCCCCAGAGAATCCGCATTCCTGGGCAGGTAGCCATCTGGCCGACTGTGGAGCTTGAGAAACAGGGTCACCCGGTGGGGCGTTTCGCTAGTAGAGACCACCCAGCAGCGAAAGGTGTTGGGCTGATGCGGCATCTCTACAAAAGCGAGATGGTGAGCGCGGAACCCCACCTGACTGAGGCCAGGGGGGACTGGCTCCGCCACCTCAAGCACACAGTTCCAGTCTTCGGCCCTGATTGTCGTTGGCGATAGTCGGGTGGCCCTGGAAAAGTTTTTGCAGCCGGTAATCTGGGCGGCGATCGCCCTGCCCGGTCGCTCAAACACCTCATGCCTGGTGCCAGAGGTCACTGGTTGCCCCGCCGCCATCACCATAATCTGAGGGCACACCCGAAACACCTCCTCTAGATTGTGGGTGACAAACAACGTCACCCCGCCATAGCCCGCCAGCGTCTCCATCAACCGCTGCTCCACCTGGCTGCGCAGGTAGGTATCCAGCGCCGAGAGCGGTTCATCTAGCAGCAGCACCTCTGGCTCGGGGGCCAGGGCGCGAGCCAGGGCCACCCGCTGCTGCTGCCCGCCCGAGAGCTGCTGCGGATAGCGATCGCCCAGCCCCTGCAACTGCATCGCCGCCAGCCAGCTACTCACCCGCTGAAGCCGCTCTACCCTGGGCAACCGCCGCAAGCCAAAGCCAATATTCTCAGCCACGGTCAAATGCGGAAACAGCGCATAGGTCTGAAACAACAGCCCCACCCGCCGCCGATGGCTGGGCAGATTGATTCCCGCCCCACTGTCAAAAAGCACCCGATCATTCAGCACAATCCGCCCGCTGGCAGGCGTCTCTACCCCCGCAATGCACCGCAGCGTCATCGACTTGCCCGCACCCGAGGCACCAAGAATCCCCAGAGCGTCAGCGCCAACCTCGAACGAAACATTTAAAAGAAAAGTGGCCAGAGGTTTGTGGATATTGACCTGGAGGGATGGGGCGGTGAATCGATGCGTCGGGGCAGATCCCCGTGTCTGCCCTAAACCTGACGGATTGAATGCCGCATTTTGGATTTTGGATTTCGGATTTTGGCGGTCGCCCTCATCCCCTCGTGGCAGGGGTGGGTCTGCCCCGACATCGGGCAACCCAGAATTCACCCGACGCTGGCGCTGGGCCTGCCACAGATTTGCCCCCACAATCCCCGAGAGCGACACCGTTAAAATAATCGCCACCCAAACCCACGCCTCATCCATGGCCCCGGCCTGCACCGCAAAGTAAATCGCCATCGGCATGGTTTGGGTGCGCCCCGGAATGCTGCCCGCCACCATCAGCGTCGCCCCAAACTCGCCCAGGGCGCGGGCAAAGGCCAGGGTGAGGCCCGCCAGCAGACCCGGCACTGACAGCGGCAGCACAATGCGCCAAAAAATCCGAGCCTCCCTCGCCCCCAGGGTGCGAGCCACCTGGATCAGCGCCGGATCGATCTGCTCAAAGGCCCCCAGCGCAGTGCGGTACATCAAGGGAAAGGCCACCACGGCGGCAGCGATGACGGCCCCGTACCAGGTGAAAATGACGCGAAATCCTAGAGCCTGAAAAAACTGACCCAGCGGCCCACTGCGGCCCAGCAGCAGCAGCAGCACAAACCCCACCACCGTCGGCGGCAGCACCAGCGGAGCCACCAAAACACCCTCAATCAGCGACTTCCCTGGCCCCCGATAGCCCAGCATCCAGTAGGCGGCGGCAATGCCCGAGAAAAAGGCAACAACCGTAGCCAAACCAGCGACCTTCAGAGAAATCCACAGAGGCGACAGGTCTAAGAGCATAGGAAACGTTTAGAAAATGCCACATTCCCCCCGTAGGGGCGCAGAGCCTGCGCCCTCACCAGAGCCTGCGCCCTCACCAGAGCCTGCGCCCTCAGCAAAGCCTGCGCCCTCAATAAAGCCTGCGGCCCTGGCCGAGATCACTGCAAGGGTTTCGTTCACAGAACTAGCCTTAATCCAGCACGGTGAAGCCAAAATCCTCAAACACCGCCCCAGCCGCATCACTCGAGAGATAATCGACAAAGACTCGGGCAGCCTCTGGGCTAGCAGCATCGCCCACGATCGCCACCGGGTAGACAATCGGGTCGTGCAGGTCTTCAGCCGCCGTCGCCACCACCGTCACCTGCGCCGAAATCGCCGCATCGGTGGCGTAGACAAGGCCAGCCTCCACATTGCCCGACTCAACGGCGGCAAGCACCCCCCGCACGCTGTTGGCAAAAATTAGCTTAGGCTGAATCTCTGCCAAAATGCCCAGATTACTCAGCACCTGCTCGGCATACTGCCCGGCGGGCACGCTGCGAAACTCACCCACCGAAATGCGCTCTACCTGGCTCTGGGTGAGGTCAGAAAAGTCGGTCAGGCCCAGGGTAGAGTCGTCGGGGGTAATCAGCACCAGGCGATTGCCCAGCAGGTCGCCGCGAGTATTGGGCAGCAGCAGATCTTTTTCCTCAAGGGCATCCATTTGACGCACCCCGGCAGAGATAAACACATCCACCGGGGCACCCTGCTCGATCTGCTGCTGTAGTGCTCCAGACGAGCCAAAGTTATAGTCAATGGCGATGTTGGGGTACTCTGCCTCAAAATCAGCTTGCACCACCTCTAACGCCTCCTCAAGGCTGGCCGCCGCCGAAACCAGCAGCGTAGTCTCAGCCCCGTTGACCACGGGGAACCGGGGCTGAAGGGCTATCCCCAAAACTAAACAAAAGCCAAAGGCGGCGGCCAGAGTCAGAAAAATGCGTCTTTTCATCATCTTTAGAAAACGTTAGCACCGGAGAGAACGTTAGCACCGGGTCTACTGAGGCAGACAGGCCAAGCCCGCCCCGGACAGGTAGGATGAATAAGGTCTTATCGGTGATGCATCCCATGGGCTGGAACCCTGAGTTTAATAGCGTGCTCAATAGTGCGGTGATCAATCAGGCGATCGCGCAGCTGACCTCTCCGGGGCCAGTAGCCTTTGAGCTGGGGCCAATCACAATCCGCTGGTACGGGCTGCTGATCACTGGGGCGCTGCTGCTGGGCATCACCCTGGCCCAAAATCTGGGGCAGCGGCGGGGCATCGACCCAGAGCGCATTGGCGACCTGGCGATCTGGCTGGTGATCGGGGCGCTGCCGGGGGCCAGGCTATATTACGTACTGTTTGAGTGGGATCGCTATGCCGATCGCCCCCTGTCTGCCCTGGCGATTTGGCAGGGGGGCATTGCCATTCACGGGGCGATTTTGGGCGGGATGATCGCTACCCTGCTGTTTGCCCGTCGCTACCGGCTTTCGTTTTGGCAGCTGACCGATGTGGTGGCCCCGGCCCTGATTTTGGGCCAGGCCATTGGCCGCTGGGGCAACTTCTTCAACTCCGAAGCCTTTGGCGGCCCGACCGATCTGCCCTGGCGAGTGTTTATTCCCCCCGCCCAGCGGCCTCCGGGGCTGGCCGATGTGGCCTACTACCACCCCACCTTTCTCTACGAATCGCTGTGGAACCTGGGGGTGCTGGGGCTGGTGCTCTGGCTGTTTTTTTGGGGTTTGCGTCACCCTGGGCGACTCCAGCCCGGCACAATATTTTTGGTCTACTTTGCCGCCTACAGCCTGGGCCGCCTCTGGATCGAGGGCCTGCGGCTAGATAGCCTGATGCTGGGGCCGCTGAGAATTGCTCAGATGGTCAGCCTGGGCGGCATTGCCCTGGGCACTGTTGGTCTGCTGTGGCTATATCGGCTCAGGCGCCCCCTGCCAGACGTGGTGAAGCACGAGGGGCAAGGGAGCCAGCGGGGATGATGGGGGGCACCTTGGGTCTACTCGCCCAGGGTGGCAAGCAGCGGCCCCAGAGCTTGCCCGTGGCGATCGCCTGGGCGCGATCTGCTTCAAAGGCGTTGGCGGTGAGGGCAATAATTTTGGTAGGCGGTAGGCCACTGGCCTGCTCTTGGGTGCGAATGTGTTGGGCTACTTCGTAGCTGCTCACCATCGGCATGCGCATATCGAGCCAGATCAGCTGGGGTTGCCAGCTCTCCCACTGGGCGATCGCCCCCCGACCATCTTGGGCCTCGTCAACCTCAAAGCCGATAGAGTGCAGCAGCTGACTCAGTAAATGACGCTGTACCCTATCGTCGTCTACGACCAAAATGCGGTAGCTGAGTTGACCTGGCGCTAGCCCAACAACCTGGGCGGGCAGCGGCGCTGATTTGGGGGCATTCACCCCGTCGGCTACCTCTATGGGGGGGGTAAAGGTAAAGGTTGACCCCAGGTTTAGTCGACTCTCTACGGTCAGCTCACCCCCCAGCAGCTGCACAAACTGGTGGCTGATCGACAGCCCTAGGCCGGTGCCCTCATGCACTCCAGATCCTGGGTTTACCTGCACAAATGGCTCCAGCAGGCGGTCGAGGTTTTTGGCGGCAATGCCAATGCCGGTGTCGCTGACGGTAAAGGCCACCGCTAGGCGGCTATCCGCAGCGGGGCCAGGGGCGCAGGGATCAACCGGCGCTATCCGTAAACAGACCTGCCCACGGGCCGTAAACTTGATGGCATTGCCCACCGCGCCATTGCTGATACATATCGCCTTGGCCAGCGGGTATCTCCAGCAGCATTTCCATCAGCCCGGCCCATTGGTAGATCCCCGTCGCCGGGAACCAACTCCACGCGCCAATGCCGGTCAAAGCCAGAGTAAGCTGTAGCTGTTGCCTACTCTCGCGAATTTGCGCCTCAAGCTGGCTGCGATCGCCTAAACCGGCAATCTGCCCCTGGGCCTCCGCCAGGGCCGCCTGCATTTGCGCCAGCTGCTGCTCGTGGCGGTAGCGCCGCAGCGCCTCGGTAATTGTCAGGCGTAGGTCTACCCCATGCCAGGGCTTAGGCATACAGCGGTAGAGCTGCCCCTGGGGAATCAGGGCCTCAATCTGTTCTACGTCTGCCTGCCCAGATTCCTCTGACCCCAGCAGCAGCACCATGAGCGCCTGGGGAAATTGGCCATAGAGAGCCTTGAGCCAGGTAGAGTCGACCAGTGCCTGACTGGCAATCACCAGGGGCACTTCTGCACCTGTGCTGATCAGGGCCGCAATTTGGGCGATCGCCTCCGGGGCCGCCATGGCCAGGGCCACGCTAAAGTCAATCCCCCGCTCTATCCGCTGGGCCTCCAGAAACCGAATTGTCAGTGGATCATTGTCAACGCAGAGAATGGTGGTCATGCCGGTGGGAAATAGAGCGGTTCGAACAGCGGTCAGGGTGCCTGGGCAGGAAATCAATCTACCCCAGCTATCCTAAGTAGAACTGTAGTTTTCCCACAGACAGAACTCCACGTCTGGATTTAGATGAGGTTTATTTCAGAAACTTTTCTATGAGGAAAAGTAAATGTGAAACCTGGCCGGTGCAACCTGACCCGATGATGACTTCTCGCTTCACCCGCTACGGACAGGAGACAGTTTGGCGATCGCGCACCTGCACCTGCTCGGCCACCTGGGCAGCTGAGGCTGAGATTACCTGAGTCTTTGCAATCGCCTTTGTCGCCCCAGTAGGCATCGGTAAGAAAACCTGATGAATGATAGAGAGAACTTATATGTTTCAACTATAGTCATTCGCTTGAGTTATAGCTATAGTGAATTCAAGTTCGATGACAACCTTACCGAGAGCAAACCCATGAGTGCAACCACCGCTGCTTTCACCGCTAAGACCACCTCCGCAACCGTCCGCAACCCGTCTGTAGAGAGCCAGCTGCGGGCCGCCCTTGAGCACGCCCGACGGCTGACGGCTATGGATGAGTCTCATAGCATCGAAGCTGCGATCGCATGGGAAGTGGTCGAAGAGCTACGGTTTGCCCAGCGCCAGCAGCGGACTACCGTACAGTCGGCCTTTGCTCACTACTGCCTCGCGAACCCCGATGCGCCAGAGTGCCGCATCTACGAAGATTAGTCATCTCCAGCTTTTCTCCAGGCGTTTCTCCCTCAACCCTCACCAACACGGCACCTAGCGGGAACTGCGGTTCCCGCTTTTTTGTGGTCAGTTTTGTTGGGTCGCACTTCGACCTATACTGCAAAGCTTTGCCTCATTCGACGGGTTGGGTTAACTTTGGGTGTAGATAGAGTCTCGGCATAGCTGGCATGGCCAGATGGGGTAAGCACGTATGCCACTGATAGAAAGTGCAATTGGCGGAGTTGCCGGAACGGTAATAGACACTGCCCTTAAAGCAGGCGGGGCTGTTGCCAACCAAATTAAAGGAGCCTACACCGAAACCCAGGCCCAGCAAAAAGCATTCGCCGCCGCACAAGAATATGTGAAGCGCTACGACCAGCGCCATTGCCAGGTCAAAGTCATGCCGGGGCTGATGAAAGAGCCTCTACCCCTCGAAGACATCTACACTGCCGTCAAGCTGCTAGATGAGCAGAGTATTCACTACTTTGCCGGGCTGGACGATTTGGAAGAAACTTATCGTGCCAAGGGAAGGCGTAGCTTTGGGTTAGAAGAATCAGAACCACGGGACGGTATACAGGTCGCCAGTGCAGAGCAATACCTGATGGTGCTGGGTGGCCCCGGCATTGGCAAATCGACCTTTTTGCGAAAAATTGGCCTGGAGGCACTACGGAAGAACGGGCAGATTGAGCGAGACTGCATCCCGGTGCTGATTGAGCTAAAAGAATTGCGGGATGAAACTATTGACCTCAAACAAAAAATCGCCGCTGAGTTTGCCACCTGCGGGTTTCCAGAGGCAGACGCCTTTACCGAAGCCTCGCTAGCCCAGGGCAAGCTGCTGGTGCTGCTGGATGGGCTAGACGAAGTGCCCACCCGAAATCTCAACCAGGTAGTGGAGCATATCGAAAAATTTGTCGATGCCCACAGCAACAATGCTTTTGTGGCCTCTTGCCGCACTGCCGCCTATCGCGGTAGCCACGGCACCTTTCTCAAACGCTTTACCGATGTCACCCTGGCCGAGTTTGATGACGAGCAGATTGAGCAGTTCATTCGCCGCTGGTTTCGCTCAGCGCTCGATTTGGAGGCTGGCACCGCCGATATCTATTGGCAACTGCTGCAAAAAGACGAACACAAAGCCACCAAAGAGCTAGCCCAGACGCCGCTGCTGCTGACCTTTTTGTGCCTGGTGTACGACAGGGAGAATTTGCTGCCTACCCAGCGCAGTGCGCTATACGGCAAAGCTTTAGATATTTTGCTATCAGAATGGGCCGCCCAAAAGCGGCTAGAGCAAGACCCTATTTACAAAGGCTTTCACCCCGATTTAGAAAAGGTGCTGCTGGCCCAAATTGCCTACGACAGCTTTGAGCAAGATCAGCTTTTCTTTCTCAAAGACGACATCATTCGCCGCATTAGCGAGTTTTTGGCCGATACCCTAGATGCCCCCAAACATCTGGATGGAGCTGCTGTGCTGCGGGCCATTGAGCGCCAGCAGGGCATTTTAGTAGAACGCGCCACAAATATCCATTCGTTCTCTCACCTGACGCTGCAAGAATATCTCGCTGCTTTTCACATTAAAGAAGAAGGGCTAGATGCTGAACTCATTGCCCACCACCTGACCGGTCGACGCTGGCGAGAGGTGTTTTTGCTGGTGACAGGGCTACAGGGTAATAAAGCAATTGAGTTTCTAAAGGCTATCGAAACCACCGCATGCACCTACGTTGCTAAGCATCCAAAGCTAATTACGTTAGTTCAATGGGCCGATACCAGCACCATAGACTCATTAGGACAATTTAACCCACTGGCCAAACGTGCAGCAGCCATCGCCAGCGCCATCGACATCGCCATCGACATCGCCATCGCCATCGACAGCGCCATCTACGGAGCCATCTACAGCGCCAGCGCCAGCGCCAGCGCCATCGCCATCTACAGCGCCAGAGCCATCGCCAGCGCCATCTACAGCGCCATCGCCATCGACATCGACATCGACATCGCCAGCGCCATCGCCAGCGACATCGCCAGCGCCAGAGCCATCGCCATCGACAGAGCCAGCGCCAGAGTCAGCGCCATCGACAGAGCCATCGACAGAGCCAGAGCTATCGATGGTATTACCTCGATATTTATGACCAACCCTCAATTGGCAGATTTGCCTAGTCAGCTTAAGCGTATGTCTACAATCGTCCCTGCGGACGAGGCTTCAACAGAAGACTGGCAAAATTGGGCTAATGAACTTGAGGCATTGTGGCTAGAGGCTCTGGGCCTTACCCAGGCAGATTTAACATTCAATAAAGAAGAAGCTGAAGCTTTGCAAAACTACCTCTACGCCACCGAACTCTTGCTGAAATGCAAAGATGCTGCTGTGCGTATTCCTAAACAAGCCTGGGCGGAGCTAGAGGCTCGTTTGCTAACCTATCCCAGCTAGTGCGAGATGATGACTTCGTAGGGCGCTTCTGCCTCAGCTATCATAGGGTCGCCGCAAAACCTGCCCCAACGATGACAGATTGATGACGGCGGATCCGCGTTATCAACCTGTCCCAAGCGACATCAATATGTCACCAATGACAAATAATCAGTCACTATACATAAAAACAGGGCGGATGAAGGGAATTGAACCCTCGAATGGTGGAATCACAATCCACTGCCTTAACCACTTGGCTACACCCGCCATAATCGCGATAACCAGCATAGCACCGATGGTTGCCCCCACGCCACGCAGAGAGCAAGCTTTGTTCTAACAATTCTCTAACTGGGCCGCCCGCAGGTTAAGGGCGGCGGCGGGGCGATCGCCGCTGCGACCCTCCCGCCATCCAATCGGGGTGCTGCGCCGTATTACGGTTATCTATAGCCATCGCCACAATGGTCGAGACATGACCCATACCCCCAGAGCGATGGCTATACGCCGCTGCGCTGCCCCAGTTTTTGGCCATGGCAGGGGCCACCCCCACTGTGACAACAATAGATGAGACAGCTAAGCCAGTCCGAATTAAGGTAAAAGGAAGGGTTATTCTCCATGTCAGACTTTATGCCATCGCAGCTTTTGAATCATGAAAACAATGGGAAAGCTGCCTACCCAGATCCCGAGGTGCTAGAAAGACCTGTCCGCCGTCAATTCACCGCCGCTTATAAACTCGAAATGGTTGAAGCCGCAGATCGTTGCACCGAACTGGGTCAAATCGGAGCCTTACTGCGACGAGAAGGGCTGTACTCATCGCAGTTGAGTACCTGGCGCCACCAGCGCCAACAAGGGCAACTGCAAGCGCTGGCAGATAATAAGCGGGGCCGCAAAGCCACAATTCCGCATCCGGTTCAACGAGAACTAGAGCAATTGCGCCGAGAGAATCAACAGCTGCGCCACAAGATGCAGCAGGCCGAACTGATCATCGATATCCAAAAAAAAGCCTCGCAGCTAATGGGGATCTCCCTGAGTCCCATCAATCACGACGAGCCCGACTAACTCGTGCCGCTGAGACCCTTGCGCTCGACGTGGGCGTTGCCCCAGCTTGCCTCGCGTTAGGCATCAGTCGAGCCACCCTGTATCGTCAGCGTAGCCTGCCAACGCCGTCTGCCCGTAAGGGTCGGCCTCAACCGCAGCGCTCCCTGCCCGTGGCAGAACAGCAGCAGGTGTTAGCCTGGCTCAATTCAGAACGATTTATGGATTGTTCGGTGGCTGAGGTCTACGCCACGCTCTTGGATGACGGCACCTACCTCTGTTCGATACGGACAATGTATCGAATTCTGGCTGCCCATGGCGAGACCCAAGCCCGGCGTCAGCAACGCCAGCATCTATACCAAGCCAGAACTGTTGGCAACAGCGCCCAATCAACTCTGGTCTTGGGACATCACAAAACTCCGTAGCCACCAAAAATGGACGTACTTTCAGCTGTGATTCTCGATGTCTTCAGTCGCTATGTCGTCGGCTGGATGGTGGCGCAGCGAGAATCCGGCGCGTTGGCAGAGCGCTTGATTCGACTCACGTGTCAGAAGCAGGCCATTGAGCGGGGGCAACTGACGCTCCATGCTGACCGGGGGACGTCGATGACCTCGAAGACCTCGAAGACGGTCGCCTTCCTGCTCTTTGATTTGGGCGCGACCAAGAGCCATAGCCGTCCCTATGTGTCCAATGACAATCCGTTTTCGGAGGCGCAATTCAAAACCTTGAAATATCAGCCCACGTTTCCTAAACAGTTTGGCTGTATCGAAGATGCCAGGGCCTTTTGCCAACACTTTTTTGCCTGGTATAACCAGGTGCA
>QBMN01000005.1 GCA_003241845.1 Shackletoniella antarctica
AGTGAAGCCTATGCGGCTCTGCTCAGCGTGATTGAAACCTGTCGCCGCCGGAACCTATCCCCCTGGCCTTACTTAGCCGAGGTCATTGCGCTCAGACGCAAAGGACTACCGGCTCCTCCGGTTCCTACGCCCCTATCTCAGGCCGCTTAAGCAAGGTTGTCTGCCGGGGGGGGGAGTGAACCTTTACGATCACATAGCTCTGCTGACATCCTTCTCTGCCATAAATAATTCCTAATCCACCTATTCTTTTTCTTTGAATTTCAACTTTACGAGAAAAGGCAGCATGAGATGGATTATGTATTTTTACTGATTGGTATACTGAAATTTCATTGACTCTTTCATCGTTACAATTATAATCAACAGTTTCTGTACGTGGAAAACTTGATTGCAACTCCATAGCTATTTGCTCTTCCTCCAAAAATCATGCATTTCCTCGGTCGTAAAATCCACAAAACTTCTTATAGCAAGTTCTCTCCCAGAGTCGAACCAAGAGATCAAATCATCAATACTCTGAGAAGCAGGTTTCCCTGTCACAGCAATTGTCAATTGAAAAATTTCTTTAGAGTCTTCGCTACGAACAGCAGGTTGAAGAGATATTGTCAAAGTGCCATTAATTTCAGGCAGAGAATAAGCTAGTTTAATGTTAATAAAATCAGGTTCTTCATGAAGAATATCACCTGATAAGCCACTCCAACAGTTTATTACGCTTGGTAAGTCAGACAAACTTTTCCACTCTTTGTCTTTCTCGAAATGATCAATATAGGTTATTTCACATTGTTCTATAGAAGGTTGTTCTATCTGATTTTTGGCAAGAAATTGACAAAAAATATTCCAATACTCTAAAAACTCTGGCTTAATGTTTTCGTAATGGGGATATTCGGCATAAGTTGTAGGCTTTTGCCAATTATAAAGAAAGCGATCCCGCTGAATTTGAATTAATTTTGACTGAGATTCGTGAAAAAACCAACAGCGAATTGAATCTTCAATTGCAATTTCCGATTCACCCCTAAGAAGAGATGGTTGCACTGTAAAACGGGGAAAATTACTTCTTATCTCATTCCAAAACAATCCAAAATGAGGAATTGACCATGCTTGAAGCGGAGCGAATTGAACTCCCATGAGTTTTTCGACAATGGGAGGACTCTCGAACTTAAGAATTTTCGTTTTATCGCTAGTCATGCATATGTCTCTACTTTAGCCAACGAAGACATGTTTCAGGCGTTGAGCAACAATCCAGGCATATCTCCACCTTAACTTGCCGTATCAGTGATTCCCATGAATATCCAACATAAGGTAATCAAGAGATAGCTTGGCATAAAGCGGTAATTAAACTCTACATTCCCACATACTCCTGGAGGGACTTCACCTGGAGGGGGTGTTGTTGCAGGGAGTGAATGGCTGAGGCGGTGGCCTTCGCCCCCGCGATCGTGGTGATGATTGGCACCTTGTAGGCCAGGGCCGTGCGGCGAATCGAGCGATCGTCCTCAATGGCGGTGCTGCCCGCCGGGGTGTTGATGATCAGCTGAATTTCGCTGTTTTTGATCGCGTCTTCGATGTTGGGGCGACCCTCGTGGACTTTGAGAATCAGGCCGACGGTGAGCCCTTCATCTATGAGGGCGGCGCGGGTGCCAGAGGTGGCGATCAGCTTCAGGCCCATGTTGGCCAGCTGCTGGGCGACGGGGATGACGGCGGCTTTGTCGCGATCATTCATGGAGATAAACACAGTACCCGTGAGGGGGATTTTTTGGTTGGCCCCCAGGGCGGCCTTGGCGAAGGCTTTGCCAAAGTCGCTATCAATACCCATGACTTCGCCAGTGGAGCGCATCTCTGGCCCGAGCAGGGCGTCGGTGCCGACAAACTTGTCGAAGGGCAGTACCGCTTCTTTAACGCAGATATGGTTGGGAATCACTTCTTCCGTAAAGCCCAGTTCGGCGAGGGTTTTGCCCGACATTACCCGCACTGCCAGCTTGGCCAGCGGGTGACCGATCGCCTTCGACACAAAGGGCACCGTGCGCGAGGCGCGGGGGTTGGCCTCAATGATATAGACCTCATCGCCCTTAACGGCAAACTGAATGTTCATCAGGCCGATGACTTTCAATCGCTTGGCCAGCTTGATCGTCCAGTCGCGGATGGTGGCGAGGGCCTCAGGGGGCAGGGTCATGGTGGGCAGCGAGCAGGCCGAGTCGCCGGAGTGAATGCCCGCCTGCTCGATGTGCTCCATAATGCCGCCGATGACGACCTGGCCGGTGTGGTCGGCGATCGCATCCACATCCACCTCGATCGCATTCTCTAGAAACTTATCGATCAAAATCGGGTGGTCGGGTTCCACATGTACCGCGTAGGTCATGTAGCGCTCTAGATCGGTGTCAGAGTAGACGATTTCCATGGCGCGGCCACCGAGCACGTAGCTGGGGCGCACCACCACGGGGTAGTCGATCTGCTGAGCGACCTTGAGGGCATCTTGGTAGCTGCGGGCCATGCCGTTAGGGGGCTGCTTGATATCGAGTTCGCGCAAAATGGCCTCGAAGCGTTCGCGGTCTTCGGCGGCGTCGATAGAATCTGGCGAAGTACCCCAAATTTTAGTGGTGGGTAGGGGCGCACGTTGGGGCGCACCGCCGTGCGCCCGTACAGAGGATTCCAGATTAGACAGATATTCCTGAAGCGGCACCGCCAGCTTCAGTGGGGTTTGGCCGCCGAACTGGATGATGATGCCGAGAGGGTTTTCGGCCTCAATGATATTGAGCACGTCTTCTTTGGTCAGCGGCTCAAAGTAGAGGCGATCGCTGGTGTCATAGTCGGTCGACACCGTCTCGGGGTTGGAGTTGACCATGATCGTCTCATAGCCATCGTCGCGCAGGGCAAAGGAGGCGTGGCAGCAGCAGTAGTCAAACTCAATGCCCTGGCCGATGCGGTTGGGGCCACCGCCGAGGATCATCACCTTGGGGCGATCGCTGGGCAGCACTTCGGTTTCGTCTTCGTAGGTGGAGTAGTAGTAGGGGGTAAAGGCCTCAAACTCGGCGGCGCAGGTGTCTACGGTTTTGTACACCGGAATCACGCCTAGGCCCTTGCGGTAGTCGCGCACGGTGTCTTCGTGGGTGCTGGTGGCGTAGGCGATCTGGCGATCGCTAAAGCCCTGGCGCTTCACCGCCCGCATCTGGTCGTAGCTCAGCTCGGCTAGCTGCGTGCGCTTGAGAAACTTTTCGGTTTTGAGCAGGCCGCAGAGCTGGTTTAAAAACCAGGGGTCAATGGCGGTGAGCTCGTAGATATCGCTGACCGTCAGGCCCAGCTGCATGGCGTGACGCACATCAAAAATGCGGTCGGGGTTGGGGGTACGCAGCTTGGGACGAATTTCGTTGAGGCTGGGCAGCTTTTCAGGGCGATCGCAGCCCCAGCCCGCCCGCCCGGTCTCCAGCGATCGCAGGGCTTTTTGAAACGACTCTTGGAAGGTGCGGCCAATGGCCATGGCCTCGCCCACCGACTTCATCTGGGTAGTCAACGTGGTGGAGGTGCCGGGAAATTTCTCAAAGGCAAACCGGGGAATCTTCGTCACCACGTAGTCGATGGTGGGCTCAAAGCTGGCCGGGGTTTTCTTAGTGATGTCGTTGGAGATTTCGTTGAGGGTGTAGCCCACCGCCAGCTTGGCGGCAAATTTTGCGATCGGGAAGCCCGTCGCCTTGGAGGCCAACGCCGAGCTGCGCGATACCCGAGGGTTCATCTCGATGACGATAAAATCGCCGTTGTCGGGGTTGACCGCAAACTGAATGTTAGAGCCGCCGGTCTCCACCCCGATCTCGCGGATAATTTTGACCGAGGCATCGCGCAGGCGCTGATATTCTTTGTCGGTCAGGGTCTGGGCCGGGGCCACGGTGATCGAGTCGCCCGTGTGCACGCCCATGGGGTCGAGATTTTCGATCGAGCAAATGATCACCACGTTGTCGGCCAGGTCGCGCATCACCTCCAGCTCGTACTCCTTCCAGCCCAGGAGAGATTGCTCCACAAGAATCTGCGACACCGGGCTGGCGTCGAGGCCCGAGCGGGCGATCATCTCAAATTCTTCTTGGTTGTAGGCGATGCCGCCGCCAGTCCCGCCCATGGTGTAAGCGGGGCGAATAATGAGTGGGAAGCTGCCGATCTGCTTAGCAATTTCCTTCGCTTCATCCATGGTTTCAGCCAGCCCGGAGGGGCACACGGGCACCTCAATACGGGCCATGGCTTCTTTAAACAGCTTGCGGTCTTCGGCCATTTCAATGGCTTCGAGCTTGGCCCCGATCAGCTCTACGCCGTAGCGCTCGAGCACCCCGGTTTTGGCCAGGGTCACCGCCAGGTTGAGCGCCGTCTGGCCGCCCATGGTGGGCAGACAGACATCGGGGCGCTCCCGCTCGATCACCCGCTCGACGATTTCGGGGGTCAGCGGCTCAATGTAGGTGCGGTTGGCGGTCTCCGGGTCGGTCATGATGGTGGCCGGGTTGGAGTTGATCAGCACCACTTCGTAGCCCTCTTCCCGCAGGGCTTTGCACGCCTGGGTGCCAGAGTAGTCAAACTCGCATGCTTGGCCAATGACAATCGGGCCAGAGCCGATCAGCAGAATCTTTTTGATGTCATTGCGGCGAGGCATAGGCTGCAGGGGTGCTTACGAAAAATCCAAACTATTTTAAGGGGTATTCGCGAGATCCGGCCGTCCATGTTGAGGTGATCGAGCTCGATTCGCCGGGGCTGGGGGGCAATGTCAGTATTTGGTGAACTTAAGCAAAATTCTGGAGGTGAGGCTGAGATAATTCAACCGCCAAAATTCAACCCTGTCCTATTCCCCCATTCCCCAACGGTTCACACAGTCGCGCCGCCCGCACCGTGCCCAGCTGCCCCAGGGTCGCCAGATACTTTTCTAGTTCGCCAAACTCGGCGGGGTTGAGGCTGTAGTAGATCCAGCGGCCATCCTGACGGGCCGAGATCAGCCCCGCCTCGCGCAGGGTTTTGAGGTGAAAGGAGAGCTTTGACTGGGCGATATCCATGCGATCGCGCAGGTCGCAGACGCACATTTCCTGCGATCGCAGCAGCTCGATCACCTCCAGCCGCAGCGGGTCAGACAGCGCCTTAAACTTGGCAATGGTAGTGGCCGACGAAGCGGTTTGCAGTCCTAGCGGCATTGGCATGGGTTTGACAGGGGTTGACTTCCAGCGTAGCAGAGCTGCCTAGAACCGTTATGGGAGAGGTAAAGCCCTGCTCATCCTCTCAGCATCCCCCAGGTCAAACCTTCCGATACGATCAGATCGACGACATCCGCTACATTGACAAATACCAACTCTACCCCGAGAAAGAATCAGAAGAAATTGGTGATGAGATAGTGGCTTGCCTAAACTCTGACTTTGGCGAAAGCAAAAATCTTGAGATTGTGTTTTTGTCTAAACGGTTACTCAGCATAAGCTTACTAGAGCTACCTGTAATGCTGGCATCACCTGCCCACAAGGCAAACGACTTCGCTCAGTCGGCGTAGAATCAGGGATTAAGATTAATCAACAACATCCCGCCAAAAAAGAGCTTTTATCTGCTGATCGGACAATCCTTGTGCTAAGGAAATCATTTTTTCCTTAGGCAGAGATGATTTGCAATAGTAAGGACGCTTAGGATATCTGGAGGTGTAATCAAAAAAAATAGCGAAGCGATCCGTAACTAAAGGAACCTTGCCACGATGAAAGAGCTGCACTGTATCCATTAGGAAAACAGTCTGCTCTGGCCCTAGACAAGACTTCCATGTATGCGAAGGTATAAGGCTTTGCATAAGTGAATCTTCTGTATAACCGTAATTGCGACCGAGCTTCTTTGAAACTTTTTCACTTAGATTCTTTGGAATGAATTGTAGCGGACCACAGGACTCATCACAGATATCATTCAGATAAACTATAATTTTTAGAGAACGATAATCTTCCATGTCTCGATGCCAGAGCTTCGACTTAACTGGTTTGGCATTAGGAAGATCTCGATGAAAATACATTCCATGGTAAGCGACTGGCAATCCCAAATAATTCTCAGCAATATTCAATAACTTTTCATTTAATCCCCAGAGAAATGTTTCTGGGTGATTGCTAACTAGAGAGGGTGATGCCAATAAAAATGGTTCATTTGGAACATTCTCGGATGGCTCTCTTGACAATTTCTCCTTGATTTTGTAAGCAGACTCTAGAAATAAAGGGGTCGAATTGATAGTGAGATTTTTGCAAGAGGTAATGACTACACCATCCTGCCTGAGTTTTTCAACCAGGGCAGAGCCTTCATCGCAGAGAGGCGGAAGATTTTTAGTATGCTCAAGAATTCGCTTTTGATGAAGATTATCTGCGACGTTTCGAAAGATAAATATGTCTTCGATGTGTCGCCTACCAAAATTTTTGGCCCTCTTGAATTCTTTGGCGAGTGTTTTTTTGTACATGTCCATACTATTTTTAGAACCCACGATCCCATTTCTATATTTCGTGACAAATAAGGCAAATGATTCAAGCCTCTTTAAAGGCTGATTAACCGTTGTTATTCGACACTATCTCGGCATTTTGAGTAGATCCTTTTCAAAGATCTCAAAAAGCCAAAAGAATTCTCAAGAAATAGCATGACAACCAAGCCCACTAGCGCTAAGCTGCTATGGGTTTAAACTTTCAACCTAATCCCCTTATAGCAAGAACTTCAGGGCCTAAAACATGCAATTCGAATGTATGACAGCTCAAATTATCTAGGCGTAAAGCAAATAAACATAACTGCCTAATCTGGAAACAGCTATATTTGAATGGCACTGACATAAGGCTGATGGGCATTGCCCACCCTAGGATAAATCAGAGCTTTTAGAGATACGTAGAGGCTTGCTTCAGTGCCATTTAGCTATGTTTCAGCTTTGCACCGCCTTTTCAAATTCATAATATTCAGTCCATTCAATTACTTGTTGAGGTAATGCACTAGTCGATTTCAGGAAAGCTTTTCAAGACTGCGCTTAGTTAGCATGTCTATCTCTAAATATATTCAAAAAACCTACTTTTTGTACTATTTTTGAATGTATTACCACCAAATTATATCTCGCCCAGTGAATAATTGCACCTTTGTCTGCAAAGGTGCAATTAAGACTTTCTCCTAAATTGTGAAGCAACTATAGCCATCGCCAGAACCGTTAGAACATCCTGTATCAGGGCCATTTCATTCTCAAAGGAACCTAAAGATGCTGGGGTTTCAGGCTAATTCCAATAATCCTAGCGTTTATGCGTCTGCCCCCTCTCGCGCCCCCTACTGTTTTCGACTCAAGGATTGAGCCCGCTGTGGAGCGGGTCGAAATCCTCAACGCCTCCGTTGACCTGCCGGATGTCCGTAAGGCCTCTAACGGCATCAGATGGCCCTATGTCTGACGCTCTTCACCCTGGCGGTGACGGCCGGTAACCGAGAGTTTCTGGCCATTGGTGACTGGCTCAAAAGCTACCGCAGTGAACTGATTGAGCTCTTCAACCCATCCAAGCAACGCCTCCCCTCTTACAGCACCATTCGCCGCGTGCTCCTCACGCTGGATTATGCGCCAAACCTATCGAGCTATACGATTGGGGCAGAAACCACCCTCCCTAATGCCTCAAGCAGCAGTAGAGGATGAAAAACCATTAGCTGCGTAACCCCCTGAATCTCTACACCTAAAGCAATGCTCCACGTCTGGACTTGGATGAGGTCTATGAACTTGACGAACCGCTGCTTTGCAGGGCAGTTCAGGAGAATCTCAGCGGGTTGCCGTAAGCTGATGAATGACGCGAACGGAAATGATGATGACTATGCGCAGGTTTTTGTTGGGGCTGTTGCTGCTCGCTAGCCTGGGGCTAATTTGGGATGCCCTACCCTTCTATGCCACCGCCGACTCGATGTTTGAGGCGGCACCTGAGTCAGCGACAGCCGCCGATCCTAACCTGGCCACCGCCACCTTTGCGGGCGGCTGCTTTTGGTGCATGGAAGGCCCCTTTGATGAGCTAGAGGGCGTGCGCTCCACCACCTCGGGCTATACGGGTGGCACCAAGGTCAACCCCACCTACTATGAAGTGTCTGCCGGGGGCACTGGCCATGTGGAAGCGGTGCAGGTGGTCTATGACTCCACCAAAGTTAGCTACGAAACTCTACTAGAAGCCTTTTGGAAAAATGTAGACCCGGTGGATGACAGCGGCCAGTTTTGCGACAAGGGCAGCCAATACGAAGCGAGAATCTTCGTTCACGACGACCAGCAGCAGGCGTTGGCAGAGCAGTCTAAACAGGTGCTGAGCGCTGAGCCAAAGTTCCAGGCAACCCCCATCGTCACCGCTATTGAGCCAGCCCCGACCTTCTACCCCGCCGAAGACTACCACCAAGACTACTACCTCAAGCATCCGCTGCGGTACAAGTATTACCGCACGGGCTGCGGGCGCGATCGCCGCCTAGCCGAGGTGTGGGGGAGTGGTGGGTGAAGGGCTTCTTAAATCTCTATAAGCCCCAGGGCATGAGTTCCCACGACTGCGTGGGGGCGGTGCGGCGACTGTCGGGCATCAGAAAAGTGGGCCATGGAGGGACACTAGATCCTTTGGCCGAAGGGGTGCTGCCGATCGCCGTGGGGCGAGCCACGCGCCTGCTGCCCTATTTGCCCGAGGGCAAAGCCTACCGGGCGGTGGTGCGCTTTGGCCTCACCACCACCACCGACGATCTCGAAGGCGATGTGCTGACCGAGCACCCTGCCGACCACCTGGGGTTGCCAGATATTGAGGCCGTGCTGCCAGAGTTTGAGGGCACCATCGAGCAGGTGCCGCCAGCCTTCAGCGCCATTCAGGTGCAGGGGCAGCGGCTCTACAACCTGGCCCGACGCGGCAAAGCGGTGACGGTGCCCTCGCGTACCGTGACAATTCACCGGCTCAGGGTGGAGCAGTGGCAGCCGGGCGATCGCCCCGAACTCACCCTAGCGATAGACTGCGGCCCCGGTACCTACATTCGCTCGATCGCGCGGGACTTGGGCGATCGCCTCGGTACCGGGGCCACCCTGGCCCACCTCACCCGCACCCGCAGCGGTGGCTTTGACGCCGAGCACAGCCTCACCCTAGAAACGGTGGAGAGCCTGGTAGCGCAGCAGGCGCTAGAGCTGGTAGATCCGGCGGCGTGTCTGGGGCATTTACCGGCGATCGCTCTGCCCGCCGACCTGGCCCGGCGCTGGCAGCAGGGGCAAAAGTTTCCCCCCACTATGGTGATTCCACCGCAGAGCCCCCACCGAGTGCTCAACGAATCTAGCGGCGAGTTTCTAGGCATCGGGCAGCTCGAAGAACGCGACGAAGGGCCGATCCTCAAAGCCAAAATGGTGCTTTAATTCTTCGGCACCCACACCGACACCGAACCCGCCTCGCAGCTAAACTCGGCCCAGCCCTCGTCGTTGGTGGTGACGGTTTTCTGAATATGCTCGGTGATGTCGTAGTAGACGCAGTTGGGCTGGCCCAACTGCATCCACTTGCGGCCATCGTCGCCGTTGGTGAGCACCACGGCCATGCCGCCGGGGTTGTCTTCGGTGCCTAGGCGAGTCCAGCCGACGGTGTTGGGGTGGTCAAAGTAATCATACTGGTGGCCAAAGGCGTGGGTGCTGCGGGCGTGCAAAAACTTGTCGATCAGCCAGCGGTGGCTGTCGAGCCAGATCTCATATTCGCCGCCGTCATTGCCGGTGTCTTTGTAGTGGGCACCGTAGTAGTCGGCGTAGAAAATGCAGGGGTAACCGTCCTGGCGCAGCAAAATCAGGGCGTAGGCCAGGGGCTTAAACCAGGGCTCCACCACAGACTCGAGCGATTGCAGCGGCTGAGAATCGTGGTTGTCGACCAGGGTGACGGCCAGGGCAGGTTGTTCTTTCACCAGGGTGTTGTCAAAAATGGTGGTGAGGTCGTAGTCGCCGCCCTGCTTACTGGCCTCGCTGAAGTTGTAGTGCAAGGGCGCATCAAACAGGTGCACATCGCCGCCCGTGACCTCGATAAAATGGTGCAGCGCTTCAATTTCGTAAGACCAATATTCGCCCACCGCAAACAGTCTGCGTCCGGCGGTTTTGCGACAGTGCTCTAGCCACTTGGGAAAGAACCCAGCCCGCACGTGCTTAACCGCATCGAAGCGGAAGCCATCCACCTGGGTGATCTCGGTATACCAGGCTCCCCAGGCTTTGAGGGCGTCGCGCACCTCGTCTGACTCCATATCGAGGTCGCAGCCCATCAGGTAGTCGAAAGCGCCTTTCTCAAGGTCAACGTTTTCGTCAAACTGTTTGCCCTCAAACAGGTAAACGGCCTCGTAGTCAGGGTTGTTTTCGTCGTAGTCGACGGCATCAAAATGCCACCAGTGCCACTCCATATTAGAGTATTTGCCCTGGCGACCGGGAAAGGTGAAATGGGTCCACACCTTCACCGTGCGAGGTTCGTCAATGGCTTCATGGCGATTGTCGTGGCTCATGGGGGTGGCCGTGACCTCTTCTGCCTGATCGCCGCCCAGCATGTGGTTAAACACCACGTCGCCATAGACGCGAATGCCCGCCTCTTTAGCGGCTTTAATCGACTGGATATATTCGTCTTTAGTGCCGTACTTGGTGCGAACGCTGCTCTTTTGATCGAACTCGCCCAGGTCGTAGAGGTCGTAGACGCTGTAGCCCACGTCGTAGCCCCCGGCGTTGCCCTTGTAGGCGGGGGGCAACCAGACGGAGGTGATGCCCGCCGCTGCCAAATCTTTGACGTTGCTGGCAAACTCGTTCCACAGGTTGCCATCGGGTTCGTTGTACCAATGGAAATATTGCATCATCACGCCATTTGGCTCTGACATAACCCGTGGGCTCCTGGGATAACGTTGACAGTTGTGCCAAGTCCAGCGTGGGGGCTGTAGTTTGCCCGCAGGCAGGACTCAGTTCTGGACTTGGATGAGGTTCAGATTTGAAATTATGGCAGATATTTTGAGATTCCTCAGTCTACCTTTTGGAGTATTTCGGTAGACCACAATCTCTGCCGAACTATTCTCTATCTAGATATAAGAAAAGCTAGATATAAGAAAAGGTAAAAATATGCTGCTTTAAGGATTAAATGGTCAAGCTGTGTAGCGCTAAATACATAGTTGCAGGATGGTTGAACCATTCGGATTTTAAGTAACCTCTGGGGTGGGCGATCGCACTCCTAGATTTGCTCTAGCTCAGCCGGTTCGCCGTTGAGGCGGCGGGGGGTGCGATCGCACCCTTCCAGCGTCTCTATCGCCTCGCCGCTAGCGGCCCCCAGCTCTTTAAACTTGCGGGTCGTCACCAGCACCCGGCTTTCCAGACAGCCCGCCGTCTGGTTAAAGGCTTTCACCGAGGCATCTAGCCCCCGGTGCAGCTTCACCATGTGGCTGGTGAGCACGGCCACGCGATCATAGAGTTCGCGGCCCAGGGCGCTGACCATTTGGGCGTTTTCGGCCATTTTTTCGTGCCGCCAGCCGTAGGTGATCGCCTTCAGCAGGGCAATCAGCGTGGTGGGTGTGGCGAGAATCACGCTCTGGCTGACGCCGTACTCAATCAATTGTGGGTCGTGCTCCAGGGCGGCGCTAAAGAAGGTTTCCCCCGGCAAAAACAGCACCGCAAACTCGGGGGAATTGTCAAACTGATCCCAGTAGGCTTTGGCCCCCAGCTGGGTGAGGTGGGTGCGCACCTGGCGGGCGTGGGCTTGCAGGCGATCGCGCCGAGTCGCCTCGTCGGGCGCTTCCAGCGATTCTAAATACCCTTGCAATGGCGCTTTAGAGTCCACAATAATCTGCCGCCCGTTGGGCAGCTTGATCACCATGTCGGGCCGCAGCCGCCCGCCTTCGGTCTCCACCGAGGGCTGCTCCACAAAGTCGCAGTATTCGATCATGCCCGCCATCTCCACCACCCGGCGCAGCTGCATTTCGCCCCAGCGGCCCCGCACCTGGGGGGCACGCAGCGCCTTGACCAGGTTGGCGGTCTCGCCCTGGAGCTGGGTTTGGCTGAGGGCCAGCGATTTGACCTGCTCAGTGAGGCTGGCGTAGGCCGAGACGCGATCGCGCTCCAGCGATTGCAGCTTGCTATCTACCTTATCCAGCGCGTCTTTTAGCGGGCTGACCAGAGAATCTATGGCCTGCTGGCGCAGATTGAGGCTGCCCTCGGCCTGGGTCTGAAAGCTCGACAGGGTGGCCTGGGCCAATTCTAAAAACGACTGGTTGTTGCGCGCCAGGGCATCGGCAGACAGCGCCTGAAAGGTGTGGGCCAGCCGCTGCTGGGCCTAGTCGAGCAGGGCAACTTTTTCTTGGGTAGCGCTGTGGGCGTGGGTGAGCTGGGTTTGCAGCTCCGCCAGCTTGGCCAGCAGCAGGGAGTTTTCCTGCTGGGTCTGGGCTAGGTGGGTGGTGCGATCGCTCAGCATTTTCTCCAGCTCCCCCAGTCGACCCAGCTGGGCCTCAGCGGTGGCGCGGCGGGCGGCTTCGTCGCGCAGCTCGTGGCGGCTGTAGTCGAGCTGGCCCTGCATATCTCGCTGGGTGGTTCGCAGCTCTTCGATCTGCTGGTCTTTGTGGTGCAGGCGCTCGATCAGGCTGGCGCGATCGCCCACCATCTCCGCCTTGGTGCGCTCTCGCACGGTTTGCAGGCGGCTGGCCAACAGCAGAGCAGTTAGCCCCGCCCCGAGCACCAGCCCTAAAATAATGCCGATTGCCGCTGGCATACCCGTTCTCCTCTGCTAGACTCTGCCCCGCAACTCTCGGTCAACGGGAATGCTGGGGTACACGTATACTACACTCAACCTATTCACTCAACATTCCCTAGGCAACATCCGGGCAGACACGTGGGTCTGCCCCTACCCACCCATCTACCCATCCACCCACCTACTCACCCACTCTCCTCACCATGCCCACTCTCAAAATCCACCCCGCCACCCCGGCAGACGTGCCCGCCCTAGTGACGCTGATCAAGGCTCTGGCCGACTACGAAAAGCTGGCCCACGAGGTCACAGGCAAACCAGAGGATTTGGAGCGGGCGCTGTTTGGCGATCGCCCCTACGCAGAGGCGGTGCTGGCCTGGGTAGAGGGCACCCCGGTGGGCATGGCCCTGTTCTTTCACAACTTCTCGACCTTTTTGATGCAGCCAGGCATCTATTTAGAAGACATTTTTGTGCAGCCCGACTACCGAGGCCAGGGCATCGGCAAGGCCCTGCTGGTGCATGTTGGACAGCTGGCGTTAGAGCGCGGCTGCGGTCGCCTGGAGTGGAGCGTGCTGGATTGGAACACCCCTGCGATCGAGTTCTACCAGCGCATGGGGGCCGAGATTAAGCCCGAGTGGCAGACCTGCCGGGTAACGGGGGCGGCGCTGGAGAGGTTTGGGGAGATGTAGGTTGGGGCAAGGGAACCCAGGGCAGATTATGGCTATGGCAGAACGCTCAAGCAGTTTGGGCATCGGCGTTAGCAACAGGGACTGCATCTATAGCACCGAGGGTTCTAAGGCTGGCTTTTTGCGCCTCAGAAATGCCCGTGGCTCCGGCAATGTTCATACCTTCGTAGGGGCGATCGCACGTCAGAGTTTTCACAATCTCCTGGGTCTGCCCATCCCACAGCTGAATCGGTTGTTCAAAGTAAGCGATTGCTAACAGAGAATTCACTGGGTTCCAATCGACGCATATTCCCCAGTTCTGTCCATGGATAATTTTCTCACAGTTTCCTGTGCTGACCTGCCAAATTCTCACCGTTAAGTCCGTGGATGCACTAGCTAACTGTTGGCCATCACGACTCCAAGATACAGAATAGATATGTCCAGGAGTGTGGCCGTGCAAGGTTTGTAAACGTTCACCAGTCGTTGCATCCCACAGTTTAACTTGACCGACGGCATCTCCACTCGCTAGGACTTTTCCATTTGGACTGAAGGCAAGGTCATGAACAGCGCTATCCACAGAAATAACAAGATCACAAATTCCTCTAGTTAAATCCCAAAACCGAATTGTTCCATCCAGACTGCTGCTTGCAATCCGTCCACCATTCGGGAACCAAACAACAGAATTCACTTGGTTATGATGACCTGGCAAAGTTAGTAAGCATCGCCCAGAGCGAGCATCCCAGAGCTTAATTGTTTGATCATTACCACAACTAATCAAGTGGTTGCCATCCTGACTCCAGTCAACTGACCTCACCCAACTATAATGCCCTGATAAAACGATTAAGCATTCTCCAGTCTGAACACTCCATATATGAATCGAACCATTTGCACTACAACTGGCGAATAACTGTTCGTTTGGGCTCCAAGCCACGAACATGACTCCACTCTCATGACCTCGACAAAATCTTTGGCATACACCCGTTTGGCTATCCCACAACCGCACAGTATGGTCCATGCTGCTACTTAAAAGGCGAATTCCGTCTTTGCTCCACTTAATACACCAGGAGGCATTGCTATATCCTCTCAAGCTTTTGACACACTGCCATGTTTCAGTATTCCAAAGTTTTATCACCTGGTCATGGGAAATACTGACAAGGCTTTTACCATTGCGATTCCAGGCAACTGCCCAAACCCAGTTTTGGTGCTCTTGTAACACCTGCATACATTGGAGAGAACGATCCCATAGAGTAATTGTGTGATCAATGCTTCCCCCAGCTAGGGTATTGCCATCAGGACTCCAATTCAAGTTAAAGATACAATCTCGGCTGGCAACTGTTTGCAAACATTTTCCGGATTGCCAATCCCAAAGTTTCACAACTTGATCATGGCCACTACTGGCAAGGATTCTGCCATTCGGGTGCAGAGCCAGAGAAAACACCCAATAATCATGAGCTTGAATGACCTGGATGCAATCGCCCGAAGCCACATTCCAAAGTTTAATCGTGTGATCGCTATAGGCTCCAGCTAGTACAGCTCCATCATTTAGCCATACCAAAGAGAAAATCCAGCAATCCTGACAATCCAAATCCTTTGTTTCCAAGCGAGCAAGGCAGGTTCCGGTTTCTCCATCCCAAATCAAAATAAACGGTGCTTGCCCTCCACAGGCAAGTTTTTTACCATCAGGACTCCAGGCTAACGAAAAGACCCAATCGCTAAATCCTGAAAAGTCCTTCAGCCATTGACCTGTACGAGCATCTAAAAGGCTAACTTTTTGCTCAAATTTATAGGCCAGAGTCGTTCCACTAGGGTGCCAAGCAGCTCCCATCACCCAACCTTGATTCCCTTTGATAGTAATCAATGGCTGCAGGGTTTCAAATTGCCAAATGTGCAGCTCCCCGTTGGTATCGCCGAAAGCGAAGTACTGACCATGGGGGTCAAAATCTATCCATAGCCCACCAGCAAACGATTGAGTAAAAGTCGTTTCCAAAAACTTGGTCGATTGAAAATTGACCCGCTGTAGCGTTGCCCCCTGCAGTTCGGCATGCCGAATGGTGAGGTGAGAGAAGTCACAACCCGTCAAGTCAATATCCAGATGTAGGCACAGGTTGATTAAGTTACCAACGCCATAACTGCCAACTACGCTTAGAGTGCTACGTAAGGCAGACAAAATAGTTTGCAGATGCTGCTCCAGCCCTTCGGCATCCTGGTGGAAGGCAGCCTTGAGGCGTTTCATCAACGGAGTTAAGATCACCCGAACCTGGCTTTCTCGGATGTAGTCTAGAACCGTCGTTTTCATTAATGCATAGCGATTCAGGCAGGTGATTTCCCCTTGTATAAGTTCATCAGCCAACTGCATAATCAAACGGTCGGTGACATATTCCATAATCACTGGCTGTTGGGTATACTTCCCCGTTGCCTTGTCCTTGCCCTTCAGCACCCGCTTTTCAATTAGGCTGCGCCCGGTGAGCGATTCCAGGGCTTCTAGCAAACTGGCGCGGTTAATGGCAGGCACAATGTCAGATTGTAAGTCAGCCAGCACCGTCCACTCTCGGTTAATCGCCAGCCAGTACATCACCGTCTGCTCTAGGGGCGACAGCCGCTCAAACTGCTGATCTAACAGGCGACGGATGCCATTAAAGATCGGAGTCTCGGATTCAAAAAAAGCGGCGATTTCCCCCTCAAACAAACTTTGAATTGAGGTGGCCACCATTTTCAACGCCAGGGGATTGCAGCGGTACAGTTCACATAGGCGACGTTTTTCGTCTTCGGTGCCCACCAACCGCTTCGCCTCAATTAAGGCCAGTGAGGCTTCCCAGGAACCCTTCAGCACCAGCAGCCGCACTGCCCCCTGGCGATCTTCCATCAGAGCAACCTTGGTTGATCGCTCCCGACTGGTGAGCACTACACAACTCTGATGGCTGGCTTCCCCCAGCACCTGCACCAGGTCGGCATAGTTGGCGAACTGGGGCTGATAGTAGCCCCCCTCCTTTCCCGGCTGGAGCAGCGTCTCTTGGTTATCTAAAATCACCAAACAGCGGTGGGTTTGCAGCCAGTGCAGCAATCGCTCGGGCTTGGCCTGAATGTCTTGCTTGCCAGAGACAAAGGGCACCAACTCGGCCAGCAGGGTTTCTAGGGGTGGGGCATTGCGGAGCGATCGCCAAATCACAAAGTCAAACTCCCCCGCTACCTGTCGTGCCACTTTGGCCGCCAGGGAACTCTTACCAATGCCGCCCTGACCGGCGATCGCTACCAGCCGACAGCGTTGCTCAGTCATGCAGTAGGTCAGTTGTTCAATCTCGTCCTGCCGCCCCTGGAAGGCACTCACATCCGGCGCTTCGCCCCAGTCAACCGCCCGCTTCACCGCCGGTAATCGATGAGGCAGGGGGTTGTCCTGGTTAGTGAGGATAGCGCGCAGGGTGGTTTTGTTGACCTTGCGATCGAGGGCCTGGCTCAGCAACTTCCAAAACTTGGGGCCAACATCGCGTTGCAGGTAGTTGACGGTGTAGCCAGAACGCTCGGCGATGCGATCGTAGGTCAGATTTTCCCAGGCTCCATACACCAAGGCAATTTCAACTTGGGTCAGCGGCCTCTCAATTTTGTTATTAAAAGCACAATTCAAGAACTCCAAAGCCTGCTCAAAGTCCATAATCTGTCTTCGGATAGATGCATAGTCTGAATTAGACCATACTTTCCCTACCCAACTCCATACTTTCCTGAGAAGACAGCGACATCTAGGTTTGATATTGTCCTAAGCAACTTAACGTATTGAGAGCTTATTGATGAAGTACTTGATAATCAGGGCTAGATCACTCTTAGTGATTGTTTTGTCTATAGTGATCACGTTACCAATTCTGTTCAATATTCAAACTGCGTATGCTCAGTCACTTCCTTCACCATTTTTATCTGATTCGGATAAAGCAGCAGTTTTAGCTTGGATTGCTCGCGAAACTGCGGCAGCAAAATCGCCTTATTGTTATCGACCGACGTATGGTCGCGGAGCTGGCACAATACCGAGTGAGGCAGGATCTGATCGCATCAAAATTGGCGCCTTGAGTTACAGCCAGTGCCCCGTCAACACAAAGCGCGTGGGTTTCGATTGCCACTCGATATGCCCAAATGATATGCGCGACGATGGTCTATTCTGCCGAATTTCGGAATACGGACGTGGCGCAGGCTATGTTAAACGAAGTATTTGCGAGAGAAATGCCGGTAACTGGGGCACTTCAGAGTGTGATAAATACGGTTTGCTGTTTTATCCAAAATGTAGATCTGGGTACAGTGCATTTGGCTCCAATATCTGCCGACCAAACCAACCTGACTGTAACGCACTGGGGCTAGGAGGTAGATTCGATTTGTCTTGTGCGAAAAGAGTCTTTGTAGGTGATCCAAAGCCGTTGGTATGTAGCTCTGAAAAAGAAAATGATGCTGGCCTTTGTTATCCCACATGCAGAAATGAATGGACTGGCGAGGGACCAGTTTGTTGGCAAAATTGCGCTCCTGGTACTTTTACTTGTTTTGCAGGATGTGCAAAAGACGCACGTGCCTGCACACAATATGTAAGTGGTACTTACAAAGCAACACAGGCGTTAGCTGTTAACAGCGCTTTACTCTATATGAGTTTGGGAACTTCCAAAGGAAGACTTACGGATACTGAACAAGCGCTTGAATTTGCTCTTGATTCAATTCAAACTTACCAAGCACAATATGAGGTGGGAAGAAATATGGAAGGATATGCAAAAAGTGTTAATACTCGGCTTTCTACTTTCACTAGTGCTTTTGAATCACAAATGGAAGAAGTAACATCAAAATATGTTGTTGACTCATTGCATAGCAAATTTGGTGAACAAGGGTTTGTGTGGATTGCTAAAGAGTATGCGAAGAGCCAACTTCAGGTTGTTATGTCAACGCGTAAGATAGCGGAAAAGACAATCCTTTCTCTAGCCCCTGTAATTGATCCGATTGGAGTTATCGATGTTGTGGAAGCATTTAAGTATCCTATTTGCGATAGGGATATGCCCTTCCCAAGTGTCACAATTCTAAATCCAGAATAAATTAGGTTGTTGGTTTAAGGTATGAGTGAGGGAAGTAAGGTCGGCAATCAAAACAAAAGCTTGATTGTATTGGCAACTGTTAAGTTCATTTCAAAACCAACAACTCCCAATTTCAAGCTCAAAGACTATAGTGAGAGTTATGAACCTGCAAGCAATTTGGCATGAAAAAGTTTTCCAGAATGTGCTTTTGTTGGCAACAGCAATTCTGTTGTTTTCGATGGGAATAGGCTGGTCAACACCCACATATGCAGCAACAACTATTGGAACTGAAGCCGAGGTTTTGCAAATCATCCGTAAGCATCCCGAAGTTATTTTAGAATCTCTCCAAGCTTATGAGGAGCAACAACGGGAGAAACAAGAGAAATCTAGACAACAAATCCTTGACAATGTCAAGAATAACCCCATCAGTTACATTCAAGGATCTCCTGCTACTGGAATAGTTGATCGAAAGGTTGTTCTCGTAGAATTTTCAGACTTTCAATGCCCTTTCTGCGCGCAAGCCCATAACACTCTGAAACAATTTTTACAGGGCCATCAGGACGAAGTTACTCTCGTATATAAGCATTTCCCCTTAAGTGAAATTCATCCTGAAGCTACATCGGCAGCAAAAGCTTCATGGGCAGCAGGTCAACAGGGAAAATTTTGGGAATATCATGATGCCCTCTTTTCTCAACAGGATAAATTGGGGGAGCAGCTATATCTGGATATTGCTAATCACCTGAATCTATCTATGGAAAAGTTTGACCAGGATCGCCAAGGTGTCGAAGTAGATTTTGCCATTCAAAAAGATTTAGAATTGGCCGATAAATTAGGTGTACAAGGCACTCCTTTTCTGTTCATGAACGGCAAGATTTTTGAAGGGGCTGTACCGCTCTCTGTTTTAGAGCAGTCGTTATAAGTAGAAAGGCGCAATTATTTGTAAAACACGGTAGGCTCTTAAAAAAGAGCACAACCCTTAACCAGCATGGGTTACGCTGCGCTAACCCATGCCACGTTTAATCCAGTCTACCTACTTAGAAGAAAGCAGATTTAGCCAGCACAGAGTGGGTATTGGTGTTGACAAAAGATTGGGTTAGTAGCTTATTAACCTAATATCCAATAGGGATATCAACGCAAAACGGGAAGTAGGGTTATGCGGCGTTAATCATCGTTTCGGCCACTCAGACTAAGCAAGCTTAGTCCCCAGGAAGCCGTAGCCCTTGTGGAACAAGGTTTTGGAGTTTAGTAGTTCAGGTGAACTGTGCATGGGTGGTCGTAGGTGGCCGAAACGATGACAGAGGCCGATCATATTACCAGCAAGGACTTGGAGCTAGTGGAAATGTTCGGGTTCTCTTGGTATCAGTATGCTGGCGACATTCAAAAATTTCTGAAACCCCCGTGGCAAGCATTTCAGGGTGATCACGGAGCTTGCATGCCAATTCGGCAGAGCCAATGTTTGATCGATATCTCTACACTTCAACGTAACACTGAACATACTTTCTGGTGCGATCGCTATTGAATCTGACATGGTGACAAAGTGCGATCGCAAAAACAAAACAGTTTGGTTAAAGCTTTCTACTTAATTCACACTAGATCTTTCCTGTGATCATGAATAAGTTACTTCAGAGCAACTTTACTAATCTAGATTTTGAGATAGGCACTCTAACGAAACTAGTTCACAGAAGTCATAAAATTTGCTTCTTGGGTTATGCCTATCACCCTTACCACATTGCGATGGATGTAGGGACACTTACGCTTTTGGCATTTTCGTATTGGTGGGTTTATCGCCAGCCACAGATTAGTTTTTTGGCTTTTTTTGGCGCTTTCCTAAGCATGCAGGCGGCGTACTTCACCATCCGTTTCTTGAAGCAACGCATTTGGGGAGTTACTGAACGCTCATTTATTCAAGATTCGATTCTAATTTTGCTGCCAACTTATAAGTTAGTCAGTTTGGTCTTTGGTAATGCGATGCCCACTCAAGGTATGTAGCTGACCATTACCTACCTCGTTAAGAGTTTCAAATTTTTAGATTCCTGGAGTATAAAAGTGAAATCTGAAGAATGGGTCTTTGTTGCCGGAGGCTTTGGTTTCTTAGGGCAATATATCGTTTGGGGCTTAGTTCGAAGAGGATACCAGGTTGTAATTGGGGCCTCAAAGCGTACCGATATAGATGTAAAAAAGCGCTTCAATCGGTTTAAAGATTTTAATCAATTAGTAAATCCAGATTTTAGGTTGCACGATAGCGACTTCACCAGCATTCACGTAGTCGAGTGTGATATCAGCAAAGAAAACTTGGGCTTATCCCACCGCGATAGTTCGTGGCCTGAAAAGCCGTTTTCACAAGTTTGGAACTGTGCGGCATACATGAAATACGATCCCAGCGCCTATCAGAAAAGTTATGAAACTAACGTTCTGGGATCTTTAAACCTACTGAAGTTCGCTGCTGCTCAAGCTGAATGCACCTATTATCATGTTTCTACAGCTTACGTTGGCGGCAAAGATTTCTCTAGTGGTAGATTGCTAGAAGAACGCATATATGAAAATAAAAGTGGATACTTCAACAGCTATGACATGACGAAGGCTTGCGCTGAAAGGGAGATAATCACATTTTGCCAGTCTCATAGTAAACCACCATGTGCTATTTTTAGGCCAACAATAATAATTGGCGATTCAAAAACAGGTTTCACCAGTTCTGCCTACGGCTTCTATGAGTACTTGCAGGCCCTGAGCAGATTAAAAAAACATATTAAAAGAGAAACAGTTCACTATCCTTGCGATGGACTATCGTTGCTTCATCTTATTCCTGTTGATCGCTGTGCCCAAACAATGTTGGCCTTGACGTCAAAGGTTTTGTCACACGAAATCCCTATTTATACAATAGCTGATGCTTCTCCATTAACTTTAGAAACTATGACTAGCATTCTATCTGAAGTTTTTGGTTTCAGGTTAGTTTGTGCATCAACGATTCCAGTTGACGAAAAAAGTTATGAACGACTGCTTCGATCTTTAACGAAGCAAAATCAGATATTTTCTAGGCACTCCTTTGCCTTTTGCTCCAAACAGACTTATAGCCTGGTCGGAAGTTCGATCTGCTCTGACTGGTCGAAGGAGTGTAACTTCTTTGATTTGCTGAATGAGGAATTAATAAATTTTCAAAATTTTCAATTAAAAGTTTGCCTTCTCACAAAACCATAATACTCCACCTATCAATAAAATGTTCAAATCAAGTTCATGGCTTAGTGTCGAATCGAAAAGTAAGTTTGTTGAAAAGTCAAATTGGAAAACCGTTCTAATTTTTATTGGTCAAGCGATTATTTATATACTGTGCTTGATTGGGGCTCTTGCTGACTACTCTAGTCTTGCAAACCTCATTCTTAGTGTTTTTCTTGGCCTAGTTATTGGACAAACCTTCTTAATTGGCCACGATGCATGTCATCAAGCCTTTGCAAAAAACTCTTCTTTAAACAAACTAATTGGCCGAATTGCGCTCTCCTGGACACTACACTCCTACACTCTTTGGCATTTAGAGCACAATATCAGACATCATGGCTACACCAATATTATAGGCAAAGATCCTTCTTGGAGCCCTTTCACCAAGGAAGAATACGATCAGTTGAGCAGCATCCGCAAGATTCTTGAACACTTTTATAGAGGCCCATTGGGGGCAGGAGCCTATTATATTATTGAGATGTGGCTAAAAATACATGCTTTTCCAGTTGGGCCAAATGCTCGTTCTGAGTGGAAGAGACATTTTTTAGATTCTGCCCTAGTTATCTTTGTTTTTGTTATTCAAATTTTAGGAATTTCCCACTTGGGTAAGTTTGTTGACCCAGGCAAGTCCCTGCCAGAAATCCTACTTCTAGGATGGATAGTTCCATTTCTAACCTGGAACTGGCTGATGGGTTTTGCGATATATCTTCATCACACCCATCCTGCCATCCCCTGGTTTACTCAGGACAAAAGACCCTCATTCAACCACATCCAAATCCACGCAACGACCCACGTCATCTTTCCCATCCCCTTGACATACTTGTTTTATAATATTATGGAGCACACTGCTCATCATCTTCAGCCATCTATACCTATGTACAAGTTATATTCCGCCCAAAAACAGCTAGAGCAGAAACATGGAGATAGAATTGTTCGCTATCAATGGAGTTTCAAAGAATATTTTAGAATAACAAAGGTATGCAAACTTTTTGATCCCGAACGTAATTGTTGGACAGATTTTAATGGTAACCCAACATCTCCTCAGATTTTCAAGCCAAAACATCAGGCAAGCATTTCCTCCAGTGAAACTTGCTAAATAGCCTATTCTAGACTTGATAGGGAGGGGCACTATTTCGTTTTCTCTACTTGTAGCCAGCCAAACACCTGTCCCACCGTTAGCGTTAGGGCCGAGGCTAGACCCGTCATCGTCAACTCGTTCTCTACCTCTTCAAAGGACGAGGGTAGCTGGTCAGGCAGATAAACCTGCACCAGATTTTCATTAGGGTCGATCAGCCAGCCGCCCAGCCCGCCGTGGTTGAGACAGTGCAAAATGTTGCTCACCACCCGCGTTGACGACTGCTCAGGGCTGAGAGTTTTGATCGCCCAGATGCACGAATCAGTCACAATGGGAGTAAGCAGCCCAACTCGCTATATCCTCATGACCGCCATCACCCTTAACTTCCCCGAAACTGTCTTCTCTGCCCTCCGCAAAACTCCCGACGAGTTTGCGAAAGAGATGCGTATAGCAGCAGCCGTAAAGTGGTATGAACTAGAACAAGTCTCCCAGGGTAAAGCAGCCGAAATTGCCGGGTTAACCCGTGCTGAGTTCATTCAAGCCTTATCTCGCTACCAGGTTTCTCCCTTCCAATACACTGAGGCAGACCTCGTCCAAGAGCTGAACCATGCCGAGTAAAGCTGTAGTGGTCAACTCATCCCCGTTGATCACTCTCTTTAACAGTCAATTAATCGGTCTGCTGCCACAACTCTTCGAGATTATCCAGGTGCCGCCAGCAGTTTGGCGCGAGGTCACAGCTTATAAAACGGATACAGCAGCGCAATCCTTGCCCGAATCTGCCTGGGCCATACAGACTGACGCCGTTTCTATTCATCCCTCCATAGCAGCCTGGGATTTGGGCGCAGGAGAAACCGAGGTGCTGAGCTATGCTTTACTACATCCAGGGTATACCGCCATGATTGACGATGCGGCTGCTCGTCGTTGTGCCATCAGTCTCAATGTTCCAACTTTAGGCACAGCGGGTCTGGTGGTCTTGGCAAAGCGCCGAGGCCTGATTGCCTCTATCGATGAACTAAATCAAGTCGAATGCTCATAGCCTGCTTCGCATCTGCCTATCAAAATGAACTGTCACGATAAGCCAGAGTTCAGTATTTGTTTACCCTACTCGCAGCCAGCCAAACACCTGTCCTACGGTGAGCGTTAGGGTCGGGGCCAGGCCTGTCATCGTTAACTCATTGTCTGCCTCTTCTAGAGAGGCCGGTAGCTGATCAGGCAGAAAGACCTGCACCAAATTCTCATTTGGGTCGATTAGCCAGCCCCCCAGGCTACCGTGGTTGAGACAGTGCAAAATGTTGCTCACCACCCGCGTTGACGACTGCTCAGGGCTAAGAATTTCGATTGTCCAGTCGGGGGCAGCGCTAAAGGTGTTGGCAATGGTGCCATCGTCATTCGTAGGCAGCCGCTGCCAGCGGAATACCGATACATCGGGAATGATCGATCTGCCGCCAAAGGTACAGCGCAGTTCAGGAAAAGCCCAGGCTAGATTACCTGGCTTAGTGACAGCGTTGATGGCGGTGACTAGCTCTCCCTGAATTGTGCTGTCCTGTCCCTGGGGCATGGATTTTTGAATGATTTGGCCGTCAACGTATTCGCGCGCGGGCTTGGTCTCTGGCTGTTGCAGAAACTCGGCTAGGGCAATGATTTTGGCAGGGGTTTGTACCATTGGCCTGGGAGGTTGTGTTGTGGCTATTGTAGACCGCCAGCGATGATCCTATACCCGATGCAATAGGTGAGAGCGTACACCTGATTGACCGCCATGGGTGTGGCATTTTTCTTGGGGCTGGACAAACCTACCTTTCTTGGCATCCGTGCCCTCCACTTACCCCATTCGCCGCTATCATTCTGGCGAGGAATCTACGATAGAGCTGGGTCAGCATGGCACAGATTTTTATTTCGGCGGGCCACGGCGGCTTTGAAGATGGGGTGGTAGACCCTGGCGCTATGCTGCCCAGCGCCACCGAGGCGGCGGAGATGATCCAGATTCGCGATCTGGTGGTGGCGGAGCTGCGATCGCGCAATCTTGCGGTGCTGTCTGTGCCCGATGACCTCAGCGCCGCCCAAACCCTAGCCTGGATCAACGCCCGCTGCCGCCCCGAAGACGTGGCCCTAGAAATCCATGCCGGGGCGTTTAGCGACCCGTCGGTGCGCGGCTCAACGGTGTTTTATATCGCCAAAAACGACGTGCGCCGCACCCACGCTGAGCTGGTGCTGCTGGCGCTGATCCGACGGGTGACCCAGCTGCCCAGCCGAGGGGTCAAGCCCGACACCGAGTCGCCCACGGGCATGCTGGCCTTTTGCCGCAGCCTGGGCTGCCCCTCTCTGTTCATGGAGGTGGGCTTTTTGAGCAACCCCCAAGACCTGGCGATTATTCAGCGGCAGCGGCGCGATGTCGCCCTGGGCATTGCCGACGGCCTGGCTTCCTGGAGTCGGGCGGTGGGCAACAGCACGCCCACGGTGCCGGGGGGCACCCTGCCCGAAATTCGCATTAACCTCAACGGCGGCATCTACCCAGAAACCGGCATTATCGTCAACAACAATGCCTATGTGCCCATCGACATTGCCGATCTGCTGGGGGTCGATGCCACCACCTCGCCCAATATCACCCGCGTCCGCTACGCCAATGTGGTCTATATCAAGGCCGTTGACCTGCAAAACTACAACGTGTCGGTAGGGTGGGATGCGGCTAGCCGCACTCTGCGGCTGCGATCGCGCACGGGCATGCAGTTTTGCCCTGGCGCGATGGATCGGATCATGGGCACTGGCAGCACTTCGGAGGTGCAGCTGACCATGTTTCTCAAAAACGTCAATGAAGCGGCGGTGAACACCTACCGCGACCTGCCCAAGCTCTACCGCGAAGAGGGGGCGATCGAAGGGGTCAACCACGACATCGCCTTTTGCCAAATGCTGGTGGAGACTAACTCGCTCAACTTTGGCGGCAGCCTCAACCCGGCCCAAAACAACTTTGGCGGCATTGGCTCCCCCACGGGCGGCATGGAGGGGGCATCGTTTCCTAGCGCGCGGGTGGGGGTGCGGGCGCAGATTCAGCACCTCAAGGCCTACGGCAGCCTCGACCCCCTGGTGCAGCGCCAGGTAGATCCCCGGTTTGGGTTTGTGGTGCGCGGCGTGGCTCCCCTAGTTGACCAGCTCAGCGGCCGCTGGAGCGCCGACCAAGAATATGGCCGCAAGATTATGGCCTTTATGCGACGGCTCTACGAGTCGGCAGGGCTGCTGTAGGGCCACTTTCACCGCTGGCCCGATCTCGGCAACTTCGAGGGCTTGCGGCAGTCATAGGTAGATATTGGATCCTGTTGTGCCGGGCTGAGCTATCGGTGATACCGTGAAAAGCGCCGCCCGTTGACCGAATCTAGCCCTCTACGTTCTGCGCCCAACGATGACTCTAATTCGTCAATCTTTTGTTTTTGGGCTGCTGGTCAGCCGCACCCTGGGACTGCTCAAGCATGGTCTCAGCCTGTCGGTGATTTGGTGGCTGGTGGCTGCACCGGCCCTGGCGGTCGAAATGCGGGTGGCCATTGGCGATCGCCTCAGCCAGGTCACCGTCGGCAGCTCGACCCCAGCGGTAGTGAAAAATATGGCGGGTCAGGGGGTGGGCCAAATTCCCCAGGGGCGATCGGTGGTGGTCACCCCCGACGGCAGTGGCGTGCGCCTGGCCGACTGGCGCGGCCAGGCCTTTTGGGTCGAGCCGACGGGGGGCGGCTATGTCTTTATTAAAGACAGCTGGTACCGGGGTCGGGTGCTGGTGGTACCCACCGAAGGGGGCATCACCGCCGTCAACTGGGTTGACATCGAAGCCTACCTCTACGGTGTCGTCGGCAGCGAAATGCCCGCCAGCTGGCCCCAGGAGGCACTCAAGGCCCAGGCGGTAGCCGCTAGATCCTACGCGCTGTATCGGCGCGATCGCACCCAAAACCAGCTGTTTGATGTGGGTGTCACCACGGCGCACCAGGTCTACAAGGGGCTGGCCGCCGAAGCGCCCTCGGTGCAGGCCGCCGTCAACGCCACCCAGGGCCAGGTGGTCACCCACGGGGGCCGCGTGATTGAGGCGGTGTTTCACTCGTCTTCGGGGGGCCACACCGAAAATTCTGAAGATATCTGGCAGCGGCCCACCCCCTACCTGCGCGGCGTGGCCGACTACGACCAAGAGGCCCCGGTGTTTCAGTGGTCTGAAACCTTTTCGGCCCAGCAGCTTGGGCAGCGCATTGCCGGCATTGGTCGCCTGCAATCGGTGGCTACCGAGCGGGTCACCCCCCGGGGGCGCATTGGCTCAATTCGGCTCCAGGGCACCCAGGGCAGCCGCACCCTCACCGGCACCGAGCTACGTCAGGCATTGGGGCTGCGCAGCACCCTAATTTCATTCAACATTGCGGGCGACACCATTCGCGTTGACGGACGCGGCTACGGCCACGGCCTGGGCATGAGCCAGTGGGGCGCGCGCGGGCTGGCTACCCGAGGCCAAAACTATCAGCAAATTTTGACCCACTATTACCAGGGCACGGCGCTGGCTAACCTGCGCCTGGCCGAGGCGCAAAAGCAAGATACCGCGCCAGCCTTAGTGCAGCTGACGCTGGCCCGGTAAATGCTGGTCAGCCATGGCCTTTGCCTGCGCCTGCTTGATTGAGGCTCTGCAGCACCTCCAATTGCGTCTCAATTTCGTTGATCGCCTCGGGCGGCAAGACCACCGGGCGATCGCCATCATCCTCGGCGTTATCCCTCGGCGTGAGCTTCAACTTCCTACCGCCTGAAGTTGCTAACGGCGATCTATGCAGCCGCACCGCTTTGGGTCATGCTAGAGACCGCAAACGCAGTGATTTGAAAGAGGACTTAGAGCCATGACCGAGATCGATCCCGTCAAGCTGATGAAGCAGGAAGTGGGTCGCCAGGCGGCGGCGCGGGTGCAGTCAAACACTGTCGTGGGCCTAGGTACTGGGTCGACCACCGCCTTTGCCATCCAGTTCATTGGCGAGCGGCTGGCCGCAGGCGAAATCAGCAATATTAAAGGCGTGCCCACCTCCTTTCAGGCGTCGGTGTTGGCCAAGCAGCACGGCATTCCTCTCACCACCCTCGACGAGGTTGACACCATTGCCCTGGCCATCGACGGGGCCGACGAAGTTGACCCCCAAATGAACCTGGTAAAGGGGGGCGGCGCGGCCCACACCCGCGAGAAAATCGTGGACTCCCTCGCGAAAGAATTTATCGTGGTGGTGGATAGCTCCAAGCTGGTGGATAAACTGGGTACCACCTTTGCCCTGCCCGTAGAAGTGCTGCCCCTGGCCGTCGCCCCCGTCACCAAAGCCCTAGAGGCTCTCGGCGGCAAGCCTGAGCTGCGCATGGGCATCAAAAAAGACGGGCCGGTGATCACCGACCAGGGCTTGATGATTTTGGATGTGAAATTTGCTGCGATCGACGACCCTGCCGGTCTAGAGAAGACCATCAACAACATCCCCGGCGTGCTCGACAACGGTTTGTTTGTCGGCCTGGCCACCGAGGTGCTGGTGGGCGAAGTCAAAGACGGCCAGGCCACCGTGCGCAAACTGTAGATCCTCTGATGAGGGGACGGCTGTCTTTGACCTTCAGCACCGAAATTTGAGGTGATCACAAGGCACTCGTCCTCTCAGAAAGCATAGACAACGTGGCGATCGCCTCTAAACCGCGTAGATCAGCCTCATTCAAGTCCAAAAATGGAGTTTTTCCCAAGGCAAAACTCCAGATCCCGAGCTAAACCTGGTGTAGCTTGCTGTAAATGACTAATTCTCGACCACAAATCGCGCCCTTAGAACGCTGGGGAAATCCAGCGCTATTATCGGAACTAGAAGCGATCCTTCTGCGAGCGGCTGAGCCGCCCTACAACGTTAAAAGTCCTAGGGAGTCTTAGATCATGCCGTCGACCCGCTTCGAGCAGCTGACTCCTGCCACAGCTCAAATTATTTTGGAACAGTTGCCAGAGCGCATTAAGCAGGCATTTATAAATCGTGCAGCTGCGATTGATTACCCGGTCGAGGCCGTGATTGAAATGGCGCTAGCAGGGTATCTCGATAGCGAGTCGATTGGCTTTGCCGACTGCAATCCCAATCGTAGCCGCCAAGAGCCGAGGAATGTATGACGGGTTGCTAGGATAATTGCCATGCAACCCTATATCAAACCAAGCTCGCCCGCTATCATAAATGCACATGATCTAGTGCCCCTCTGTTGTGACTGATGTGTTGTGACTGATGTGTTGTGACTGATGTGTTGTGACTGATGTGTTGTGACTGATGTGTTGTGACTGATGTGTTGTGACTGATGTGTTGTGACTGATGTGTTGTGACTGACCCTGCCCTTCACGAAGCTTCGCCTTCTGCCACCAGCGCCACGGCTGGGCTACCGCGCCAGCGATGGCAGGTGGCGACGGCCAATGCGCCCCTGGCCGCTTCTTTGGCCCAGGTGACGGGGCTGTCGCCGCTGCTCACCCAGGTGTTGATCAACCGGGGCATTACCACCCCGGCCCAGGCGACCGACTTTCTCGACCCCGAGCGGCAGCAATTGCCCTCTCCCCTGGCGGAGTTTGCCGATTTGTCGGCCAGCCTAGAGCTGCTGGTGACGGCGATCAATACTCAGCAGGCGATCGCCATTTGCGGCGACTACGATGCCGACGGCATGACCAGCACCGCCCTACTGCTGCGGGCGCTGCGGGCGCTGGGCGCGCAGGTGAGTTACATCATTCCCAGCCGCATGGCCGAGGGCTATGGCATCAACACCCGCATGGTCGAAGACTGCTACGCCGAGGGGGTGAGCCTGATTCTCACTGTCGATAACGGCATTGCGGCGGTGGCCCCGATCGCCCGCGCCCGCGAGCTGGGCCTGGCGGTGATCATCACCGACCACCACGACATTCCCCCCGAGATACCGCCGGCAAACGCGATTTTGAACCCCAAGCTGCTGAGCGAGACCTCGCCCTACCGGGGGGTGGCGGGGGTAGGGGTGGCCTACATTTTGGCGGTGTGTCTGGCCCAGGCCCTGGGGCGCACCCAGGATCTGACCGGCCCCCTGCTAGAGCTGTTTACCCTGGGTACGATCGCCGATCTGGCCCCGCTGACAGGGGTAAACCGCCGCTGGGTGAGGCGGGGGCTGGGGCTGCTGCCCAGGTCACGGCTGTTTGGCATTCAGGCGCTGATCCAGGTGGCGGGGCTGGCCGACCAGAGCAAGCCGCTCAAGCCCGAGCACATTGGCTTTCGCCTGGGGCCACGGATCAACGCCGTGGGCCGCATCAGCGAGCCGCAGATCGTGATCGACCTGCTGACCACCGACGATGTTGGGGTGGCCCTAGAGCGGGCGATGCAGTGCGAGCAGATCAACGCCACCCGCCAAGACCTCTGCCAGAGCATTGAGCAGGAGGCCGTGGCCTGGTGTGAGCAGCAGCGGGCCACGGGGGCGATAGATATTGAGCGCGATCGCGTCTTAGTTGTCATTCAGCCCAACTGGCACCACGGCGTCATCGGCATTGTGGCCTCGCGGCTGGTGGAGCGCTACGGCGTGCCCGTCTTCATCGGCACCTACGAAGACGACGATCAAAAAGTGATTCGCGGCTCGGCTCGGGGCATCCCTGAGTTTGACGTGTTTGCTGCCCTGCAAGCCTGCCACGACCTGATGGAAAAGTTTGGCGGACACCGTGCCGCCGGGGGCTTTTCATTCTTAGCTAAGCACCTGCGCCAGGTGACCTCGCGGCTGTCGCACTACGCCTGCCAGACCCTCACCGTCGACCTGCTCAAGCCGCTGGTCAAAATCGACAGCCAGGCCCGCCTGGGGGATGTGAACCAGGGGCTATTTGACCAGATCGATCACCTGCACCCCTGCGGCATTGAGAACCCCGACCCGGTGTTTTGGACGCCGAACCTGCGGGTGCTAGAGCAGCAGACCGTGGGCCGCAACCGCGACCACCTCAAGCTGGTGCTAGGCGAAGCCGACAGCGATGTGACGATCAAGGCGATCGCCTGGCGCTGGGGCGAATATTACCCCCTGCCCAGCCACCTCGACGCGGCCTACAAGCTCAAGCAAAACGAGTGGCAGGGCACCACCACCGTCGAGCTAGAGCTGGTCGGTGTGCGATCAGCGGAGAATTCTGCCCAGACAAAATCGTTAGCAACCCCTGCCGCCGTGCAGCCACCGCCCCGTCCGGCGGGGCCATCGCTGCCCAAGCTGGCAACCGGTGCCAGCGGCATTATCCCTAGGCTTGGGGTCAGCGAACCTGAGGTCAGGGCTACTGAGCCTGCCGCAGTGGAGCTTCCGGCAGAAGGCCCATCACACATCGTTCCTCAGCCCGAGCCGGCTTCTCTGGTTGCCCCGGCTCCTGTGCCAGCCACTACCGCCGCCCCTAGACCAGAGCCAGCGATCGCCACCCCCCCTGCGATAAACTCTCCTGCGGTAGATTCTCAGCCTCAAGATTCTAGAGAAGAAGCCGAGTTTACCTACAGCAACCGCCGCTACTCGGCCAGCACCCACACCGCCAGCGGCACCGCCACCCTCACCATTAGCAACCCCGAGGGCCAGCGGCTGGTGGTCAGCCGGGGCAACCAGCAGGGCTGGCTCTACCCACCGGGGGAGTCGGCCAAACCCGTTGACCTGAGCGAGCCCTACTACGGCAACCTGGTGCGGGCCGGGGCGGCAGCGGTCGAGCTTTTGCAGCTTAGCCAGCGCCTAGCAGAGGCAGAGGCCCGCCTGGCCGCGCAAGACGCGCAGCTAGCGCAACAGGACGCCTTGATCAAGGCTCTAGAAGCTGAGAGAGCCGCCCCGATAGCAGCACCGCCTGCGGCCAGCCCCAGCCCCTCTGTTCCTTCACCTAAGGCAACGACAACTCCCAAAGCACCAGTTCCCCAGCCGGAGCCAGTCTCTCAGCCGGAGCCAATCCCACAACCAGAGCCAGTCCCACAGCCGGAGCCAATCCCACAGCCTGAACCAGTCCCACAGCCGGAGCCAGTTCCTCAGCCTGAACCAGTCCCACAGCCGGAGCCAGTTCCCCAGCCCGAACCAGCACCGCCACCTAGCCTGCCTCAGGCTGCTAGGCAGACCACCCGCACCGCCGAGGCTGCGCCCAAGGGTGTGCTAGGCAAACTAGACCTTGAGCAGGCCAAGCACCACGTGCGCCAGGCGGTCAGCGATAAGGTTTGGTTTTGCCTCAGCCTCGACAGCCAGACAGATCTGGCGGCGGCGCTGGCTCACCTGGCGATCGCCAGCAACCCCATCCCCGCCCCCGACGCGGCTACCGTAGCGGGGCTAGTCACGGTGCTAGAGCGAGAGCTGTTGCAGCCCCTGCTCACCGACTTTGCTCACTACGGTGAAGAGAGCGGCGATCGCGACATGGTCGCCCTAGCCAGTGACCTGGCCCAGGCGGGCAGCCTGAGGGCACTGCCGCCGCTGCTGAGCGAAACCTGGCGATCGCTCACCGCCAAGGCCCTGACCGCCGCCGCCAAACCCCGCAAAGGACTGCACCAAACCGCCCATGCCGACACCAGCGATACCCCCTTCCCCATCGACGACAGCCACCGAGTCATGCTCGACGAATTTCTTCAGGGGTGGGATCACCCCATTGCCCGCTGGCTGACCGGGGGCGGGGCCGAAGCCGCCAGCGACCTGGCCCAGGTGGCCCAACTCCAGACCACCAGCGAGTCTCTGCCCCTTTGGCAAGGGCAAATGCTGCAACAGTTGGTGCTGGGCCACCGACAAAAAAAGGGAATTTTACAGAAAATTTTTGGGTAATTCTCCCGATTCCCATAGGGCTCGGGCTATGGTGGGTGAAAATATCTGCCCAGCTTTCCGTAGTTTCGCCTAGCCGTCGATGGTCACCGCGTCCTTTAAGCCTCAATTTTTGCTGGTCTGCGGCCTCTCGGCGGCGCTGGTGTCTTGTACTGGAGAAGGCAGCAGCAGCAATCTACCCACCCGGTTCGTCAGCATTCAGCCCATTCAGGTGTGCGACGACCTAGGCTTTTTCTGCGCTGACCTGGCCCTGTTTGAAGCGGCCACCCGCAAAATTTGGGCCCAGGCCAGCATCGACGTCAGCTTTTTGGCCCCCAATCGGCTCAACGCCAGCCGCTTCCTCACCATTGACAATCAAGATGAGTTTGCCGAGCTGTCTTTCGCGGGCGGGGCCGGAGCCTTTGGCCGCAACCCCCTTTCAACTCGCACCTCTGGCCCGATCAACATGTGGTTTGTCAAAAATATCTTTGCCTTCGAGGGGCTTGAAACCCTCGGCCTGGCCTGGATTGACCAAAACGGCGTGGTGATCAGCGACAAAATTCAAGACTTTAACAACGGCATTGGCCGCCTCGACACCGTAGCCCACGAGCTGGGCCACAACCTAGGCCTCACCCACCAGGGCTTTGGCTCTGGCGGTGCCAATAACCTGATGACCGAAGGGTTTGCCCGCAATGTGCCCAGCACCCTCGACGACATTACCCCCGACGGTGCCCGCCTCGATCGCCTCACCAACGCCCAGATTGACTTTGCCCGCGCCAGCACCCTGACCCGCGCTAACCCCAGCTTGATCGGCGGCGGTGGCCCGGTGGGGGTGCCCACAACCCTGCCGCTGCTCGCTGATGCCTCGCCCGACGCAGTACCAGCGGTTCTAGAGGAAACTACGTCGGTAGCCTATTTGGCTCTCCAGCCCGAGGCAGCCTTTGCGGCAGATCACCCCCCAGGGCCTCAGCCAATTCCCAATGGCCCCGCCATGAGCCTGATCACGGCGGGTCTGCTAGCCGGGTATCTAGGCTGTCAGCGGCAGCGGGCGTGATGGGGGCGCTACTGGGCTGGGTATTGGCGGGCGCGGTAGCGATCTCACCCATGCCCTCTGATCTCGCCAGCCTAACGCCGTCTTTCGTGCTCTCGCAACCGCTCTCCATGATTGGTCAAGATGCTTTCCCCATTCCTCCGGCGCTGCGCCACGGGGCCTCTCTATCGGGCGACTATCACCTGGTTTTGACCCTGGCTGAGGCCGATGGCAGGCGCTACACCACCGCCAGCCTTTACAAAGCGACCGAGGCTGTCTGTCAGCTAGTTTGGTCGCAGCCGCTGCCCCACAGCTATGGCCCCCGCCTGGCCCTGGTGAGCGATCGCGGCATCGTCGTGCTGCTCGACGACTGGATCAACGTGGCCAGCCCCCGCGCCATTGTGGTGCTAGATCGGGCAGGAGCGGTGGTGGCGCAGCACAGCTTTGACGATATTGTGGCGGCGATCGGGCAGTCACGCGCTGCGGTGGTTGACCAGGCGGCCCAGGGGTTTTGGCTGGCGGACAACCCCGAGATCAATCGCGCTGGTTCTCACCTGTCTATCCCCACCGCTGGGGGGCAGCTTACCCTCGATCTAGCAAACGGGGAAATTGAGTTTTAGAGCGCTGTTTTCCCTGGTCTGCGAGGCAACAGCTTAGGGCAGTTCTAGCAGCGAAAATACCCAAGGATTTTGCCGCTTCCTAAGGATGCAGGCTCTGCGTCCCTACCTGGTGATCTTTTCTTTCCTGGAGACCTCCTTAACCATCGCCAGGATGGTTAGGAAATTCCTCATGCTCCTAGAGCGATCGCCATAGGCCATTGAGCTATCCCAGCAGACCAGCCCTGGGCAAAAAAGCCCTTATTCTTCACCCAGAAGCTCATTGCCCGTCGCCATTTTGACCCACCCCGCCCTCCGGGCACCCCGCCCAAGGAGGGGACGACGTTAGGCGGTTAGCACCCTCGGGAGGGAGGCTGATGCCTGGGCGGAGGAAGCGGTGCTGGCGACCCTGCGGAGCAAAGAGTACCCGTGGGGGTACTGTGGTTTGCCGCTTAGCCCCGTTTACCTTAGGTCTATCGCAACGGCTGAAACCCAACGCCACTAAGTTCCTTAGCGATGGATGGGATTTCGTCCACTGCCCAGCGGTGCATTACCGATTCAAGAACTCTGGCTCCCAGGTTCTGCTTTATTCCCCTATTGCCCTATGGAATTCAGGACGATCGTCAACTTTTTGCAGCGGCAACTCGCTCCTGAAGGGCCAACGGCCCTGGCGCTTTCTGCCGCCGATCCAGAGGTTACGGCCATCCAGCCCGTGGCTGGCGATTCATTAGCCCATTCAGCCCATTCCCATTCAGCCCATTCCCATTCACTGAGGAACATTCCCATGGTTGATTGTCAGTTCAACAATATGCAACAGCGCGACTACGAAGGCCGCCGCGCCGAGGCGGCAGACCTGCGCGACCAAAAGCGTGACGATGCCGCCAACGACTTTAGCGTCACGCCACCCCCCATCAACGGCGACGAAGATCGCTTTAAGCACATTGGGTTTCCTGGCTTTGCCTCGTTCTCTAAGAGCCTGGCCCACAATGTCAACGGCCTGGTTGACCCGAGCTCGTTTCAATCGCTGCTCGACGCGCTGCAAGTCGGTACCCAAGCGGCGCTTGAGCAGGTGCAGCTGGGCGGCGGCAAGCGCAAGCTGGTCAACCCGCTAAATGCGTTTTCCTTTGAGCTGATCGGCAACGACTCTAACGGGGCTCGCATGGCGGCGGCCCCCGCCTTTGCCAGCCGCAACACCGCCATCGACATGGTCGAGCGCTACTGGATGGCCCTCTGCCGCGATGTGCCCTTTGACCAGTATGCCAACAGCAGCCTGATTAAAGCCGCCTGCGATGACCTCAACGCCCTGGGCTTTGACGACCAGTTTGGCTTTGTCTGCACCCCGCAAACTCTGTTTCGTGGCCCCTATACGGGCTGCAATGTCGGCCCCCAGGTGTCGCAGTTTTTGCTGCAAGACTTTCAGTTTGGCAACCAGCCGATTCGTCAGCAGCAGCGCTACCCGCGCCCCGGCCTCGACTACATGACTGACCTCGACACCTGGCACCGAGTCAACAATGGCGACATTGACCCCAGCGGTACCGATATTGTCGATGGCAGTCGCTATATCACCACCCTGCGGGATGCCGGGCAGTGGGTGCATATCGACTTTCCGCACCAGGCCGGGCTGTGGGCAACGATCATGCTGCTGGGCCAGAAGGCGGCCTTTTCGGACGCAGTTCCCTACGGCAGAGAAATTACCACGTCCGATGCCTTTGGCAGCCTGGGCGGGCCAGATATCAGCGTTCAGGCCGGGCTGGCGGGGGTCTATGCCCTGAAGCACGCCTGGTTCCAGAAGTGGTGTGTGCACCGTCGTCTGCGGCCCGAGGTCTACGCCCAGCGGCTAGAACTGTTCCGCCGTGGCGTTTTGGGCGGCCATGGCGAGAACCCCTGCCACGATGAGAAGTTTAACGACTTGTTTGGCGAGGGGGCCGATGTATGGCGGCACACCCAGGTGCTCGATCGCATCTATGAGCACAACCGCCAGCAAAATATCGCCCAAAGCCGGGGCGATCGCGAGGGTAACTGGCTGCTGCCCATGGGCTTTCCTGAGGGGTCGCCCACTCACCCGGCTTACCCCGGTGGCCACTCGGCCTTTGTGGCGGCATCGGCGACGGTGGCTAAGGCCTACTTTGCCGATGGCCCCTTCCCCAACCCCAAGGTGCCGGTGGATGGCGGCTCTAAGCTGGCCGACTACCACCGCAAGGGTGAGCAACTCACCATCCACGGTGAGCTGAACAAGCTGATTGCCAACGTCACCCTGTTCCGCGATGGGGCGGGTATGCACTGGCGCACCGATGGCACTACCTCGGGGCCAAATGCAGGCTGCGATCGCCCTGGCACGGGCATCGAGACTGGCGGCAACCTGCTGGGTGAACGGCTGGCGATTAGCATGCTGCGCGACACCCGCTGCACCTACCGCGAGGCTGTCGGTGAGTTTGCCTTTGAGAGCATCAACGGTTATCCGGTTCGGTTCTAGGGGCTTGCTGCCAGGGGCATGGCTAGGTCTGCTGGCTGTGCCCCTGGGTGAGCAGTGCATTGCGGCCAAGCGGGTGCATTGCACATTTGCCCAAGAGGCTGGTGCCGCGTTGGCGGAGCCTCGCCTTAGCGTTATGCACCCTACTTCAACGTCAAAGAGGTAGGGTGCATTCGCGCAGCAATGCACCAAATTTATACATCAAGAAATTTGCGATGGGTGAGCGGTGCATTGCGGCCAAGCGGGTGAATCGCATATTTGCCCAAGAGGCTGGTGCCGCGAATGCACCCTACCTCTGGAATGCCCCAGCAGCAGCAATTTGCCAGGTGGCGGAAAAGTTTGTGCTGGCGAATTGTCTGAACCCAGAGATCGCTCGGTTGCAGTTTGAGCCGCCTTGAGAGCAGATCCCAGGGTTTTTGAAAAACCCTGGGATCTCGGGTGCCCCTCGGGTGCCCCGCTGGTGCCAGGTAACGGATCGCCAAAAGGACGGAAAATCGTGTAGAACGACGCTGTTTACAAACTTTAAAAAACCGCTAGAACTGGCCTGTGCTACAGTTCACAAGTCTCTGCGCGAGAGAAGAGAAATAACCCACCACAAATATCCATATTCACCATAACCATTCACAAAAGACGGGAATTCTCCCCTTGGAGAAAATTCAGGGTTAGCTTTAAGGTTGGCAAATTGATAGCTCCCCTCCTTCCACCAACCGATCGCTTCACAAAATAATAGCCATGTACCGTCATGATACTGCCCATCGAGGGAGTTGCCGGTTTCCACATAGATTTGCTTTTGCACGCTCAAGCCAAACTTGCCCTGGCTGTACTGCACCCAAAGCTGGTCGATGGTGCGCAGGTCTTCGCAGGGGAATTGTTGAGTATCTGGAATACCTAGATAACCCTTGTGGTCGCGATCGCCCACCTCGACCATCACCTCATAGGTTGCACTGTCAGCCTGACGCCATGCGCCCTGTTCTAGACAGTAAGCCAGCTTAAAGTAGCGGGGCTGCACCTGCTTGGCCCAGGTCAGCGTTGGCTCATCTAGCACCATCAGTGGTTGGGTAATCTTGGCCAACAGCGCTTGCTTAGTGGCGGGCTGCACCATGCGGCCCATCTGCCAAAAGTCAATGGCTAGCAAAAGGGTATCTAATGACGCTTCTGGCAGGTGGTTGAGCACCGCATCGATCAGGGTGCTGGTGTCGGTCTGTGCGGCATAGAGGCGCATCGTATCGGCCCACCATTCCAAACTCTCTGGATCGTCTAGAGCCTCAATCAGCAATCCTTCCTGGTTGGTTTCTTTGATTTCCGTAGCCGTCAGATATTCCTGAAAACTGCGGTGGGCAAACTCAAACACATCTTCTTGTTCTTTAGCAATCAGTGCATCCACCTCGCGCAGTTGTTTGAGAAATTGCTCCGGCGTCCAGTCTAGCCCTGGCAGGGTAGCGAGTTTGGCCTGTAGCAGGGGCCGCACCTCGGCCAGGGTAAATTTGAGCGTGTCGCGCCGGGTCAGGTCGAGGGCCAGGGGTTGCAGCACCGACTGCTTTTGGTCGGCGGTGAGCACATCAGTCATGCCCTTGGCCCGCTGACGCTTTTCGAGCAAGACCTGGCAAATTTCGCGGTAAAGCTCTACCCGGTTGAGGGGCAGGCTGGCGCGGCGGCGGTGCACGGTGGCAATCATGGTCAGCAGCAGGGGATTGCTGGCCATTTCGGCCAGGGCGGGCTGGCGCTCAATTTCGGCAATCAGGCGGTTGGCCTGCTGGGTGGCTTCTTCGCGAATGCCCAGATCTATCTCACCGTCCTGGCTTTTGACTTCGGTGGCCAGGTACCAGTTGCGCACAAAGGTGTGGATCTGCTCGGTGGTCATAGATTCGACCTCTAGCACCATCACGTCTTCTTTAAGCTGGGCTTTTTCGTAGCCCAGGGGCCGCGAGGTGAGTATGAAGGGGGTGTCGGGGTACTCGTACATTTGCTGATCGACCCAGCGACTAATCTGCTGGCGCTGGCTTTCGTCGGCCACCTCATCCAAGCCATCGAGCAAAATCAGGCAGCGGTTTTGACTGAGCTTTTTGGCAAACCAGCCCGTGGGCGGTTTCAATGGGTCGGTTTTTTGTAGATTCTTGGCCCAGTCGGTGACGAGATCGGCCAGGGGCAGGTCGGGGGTTTGCAAAATGGTGGGGTACACATCGCGCAGGTACAGCAGCACCGGAATAAACTGGGGCGCATTGGGGTGCAGCTTGCGGGGGGTGCGGGCAGCGTACATCAGGGTGAGGTAGCGCATCATGGTGGTTTTGCCCGACCCCGGTGCGCCCAAAATGGCCAACCGGCGAAAGTCTGGTTCGGTACCCATAAGGGCTAAAAAGTCGCCAATGTCTTTGCCACGAAAAGAGTCTTCCCGTTCCTCTAGCCGTCGCAGCAGGTTGGGGGAGGTGCGCGACAGGCTGCGCTGGCAGATCTGCACGGGCACAAACACCTGTTGCAGGTTGAGCACTCGGTCTTTGTCGGCCTCTAGCCCCTGGGTCTGAAAGCGGCGACAGACGTACTCCAACCGCTTGTAATATTTGCCTTCAAAGTCTGAAGTCAGCTCCCAACAGAGCTGGGTAGTACGTTTTTTGACGGCGGCTCCCAAGGTGCCCAATAGGGCAAACACCCACTGGGCAAAGCTGCCCCCGGCTTTTTCGGCCTGCTGCTCGGCCTCTTTCATAAAGCCGTCGCTAAATTTTACCCACAGGGCCGTGAGGCCCGTAAAAAAGGCGGCGAGGGCCGTCTGCACTACATCCTGATTTAACAGGTAATGCCCGGTGAGAAATACCCCCAGCCCCGAAGGTGTCCATTTAAACAAGGCTTGAACTGGCTTGGGTACTGGCATGAGGGCAACTCAGGTCTGCGTTTACCCAATAGTATTCGCAAGCTCAGGAAATCTGTAGCGCGGGTAGATTCTAGAACTCCTGCGCCCCACGCTCAGACGACGCTGGAGCGTCTAGGGAGGTGTCCCGCTGGAGCGTCGGGACAAGTTGAAGATCACCATGTGCCCGAGGTCAATTAACCCTAGAGTCTCTACTGGGCCTCTAGCTTTGCCCGCAGCCACTGGCGAAAGCCCTTCACCCAAGTGGTCTCTCCCACGGTTTGGCTCTCCTGCAAAAACCGCCGCAGGTCTTCCTGGCTGAGCAGCGGCAGCACCGTAGACCATCGCTGGGGCCGATAGCCACCCTCTACCAGGGCGTAGATCGTCAGCGTTTCGCCATCGAACCGCCACACCTCTGGCACCCCCAGGGCAGCGTAGATCGCCATGCGGTTTAGAGAGCTGCTGGTGTTGTCTACCTCAATGGCCAGGTCAGGGGGCGGGTCGATGGTGAGGTCGATCGCATCCTTGCCGCGAACGGCCTGCTCATGCTGAATGTAGTAGCACTGGTCAGGCTCTAGGCCCTTCTGCAAATCCTCTCGGCTCCAGGTGGTAGACCCCAAACTGCGAATCTCGGTGTCGGTTTCTTCGGTGGTGACCTCAACCATGCGGCCCATGAGCTTTTTGTAGCCTTCGTGGGGAGGGAGCGGCACCCTAATCTCTAAGGTCCCCTGGTCGTAGGTCAGCCGCTGGCCGGGGGCTGATTCTAGATCGCGCACCAGCCCTTGGTAAGTCGCCCAACTGACTCCCTGCAAAATGACCTGATTTCGGGGTGGGGTGATTACCGCTGTCATCGGCAGCCTCCTGATAGTTTGTATTGTAGTGGCCCAGGCCGGGCGGTACGGCAACCTACTGGGCACCCTGACCGAATATCACTGTATTAAGGCTGGTGGGCAGTGCCCACCCTACGGTAGATCGAGTCTGGGCCGATTTTTGGGCATGGCTCTTTGTTACAATTTTGGTCGCACCCCATGGCGGCAGGCCCCTTGGCCGCTGACCTGAGCATCTACCCAGCGAGCCTCCCCCGTCTATGAACATGGCCCAGCAACCGCCCCTTTCGGCGTCTTCCCCGTCGTCGCCTCCTCGCCTGCACCGGGCCAACCTAGAAAATATGCTGCAAACCCCAAAGTCTACCGCTGCGACCTGGACAATCGAAGCCAGCGAAGAGCTGTACCGCATTCACAGCTGGGGGGAGCCATACTTTTCGATCAATGCCGACGGCCATCTCACGGTGTCGCCCAGGGGCGATCGCGGCGGTTCCCTCGATCTGCTCGAACTGGTCGAGGCGATCAAGCAGCGCAACCTCAACCTGCCCCTGCTGATTCGCTTTTCAGATATTCTCGAAGACCGGATTGAGCGGATCAATGCCTGCTTTGCCAAGGCGATCGCCCGCTACAAGTACAGCGGCGTCTACCGGGGCGTGTTTCCGGTCAAGTGCAACCAGCAGCGGCAGTTGTTAGAAGACGTGGTGCGCTACGGCAGGCCCTACCAGTTTGGCCTAGAGGCCGGGTCAAAGCCCGAGCTGCTGATCGCCCTGGCCACCCTCGACACGCCGGGGGCGCTGCTGATCTGCAACGGCTATAAAGATCGCGACTACATTGAGACCGCCATGCTGGGCCAGCGGCTGGGGCAGCAGCCGATCATCGTGATTGAGCAGATGAAGGAGCTGGAGATTGCCATTGAGGCCAGCCAGCGGCTCCACATTCGCCCCGTTCTCGGGGTGCGGGCCAAGCTCAGCACCAAGGGCAGCGGTCGCTGGGGCATCTCGGCGGGCGATCGCGCTAAATTTGGTCTCACGGTGCCTGAGATTTTGGCTGTGGTAGATCGTCTGCGGGAGGCGGGGATGCTCGACTGCCTTCAGCTCCTGCACTTTCACATTGGCTCGCAGATTTCGGCCATCAGCGTGGTCAAAGAGGCCCTGCGGGAGTCCAGCCGCATCTACGTCGAGCTGGCGGAGCTGGGGGCGGGCATGCGCTACCTCGATGTGGGCGGCGGCCTGGCGGTCGACTACGACGGCTCTAAAACCACCTTCTACGCCTCAAAAAACTACAGCACCCAAAACTACGCCAACGACGTGGTGGCCGAGGTGCAAGAGGCCTGCCGCCAGAAGGGGGTGCCGGTGCCCACCCTGGTGAGCGAGAGCGGGCGGGCGCTGGTTTCTCACCAGTCTGTCTTAGTTTTTGACGTGCTGGGCAGCAGCGACGCCCCCAGCCACGAGGAGGTGGAGGTGCCCAGCGAGGACGACCACATGATTTTGCGCGAGCTGTACGAGATCTACCAAAACCTCACCCCCAACACGGTGCAAGAGCTGTACAACGACGCGGTGCAGTTTAAAGAAGAGGCGATCAGCCTGTTTAACTTTGGCTACCTGAGCCTGTCGGCGCGGGCGCGGGCCGAGCGGCTGTTTTGGGCCTGCTGCCGCAAGGCGCTGTCGGTGGTCAGCGATGCCGACTACGTGCCCGAAGACATTGAAGAGCTGAACTTGAGCCTGGCCTCGATCTACTACATCAACCTGTCGGTGTTTCAGTCGATGCCCGACACCTGGGCGATCGAGCAGCTGTTCCCGATTTTGCCCATCCATCGGCTCAACGAAGAGCCCAGCTGCCGGGGCACCCTGGCCGACCTCACCTGCGACAGCGACGGCAAGATCACCAAATTTATTGACCTGCGGGATGTCAAGCAGGTGCTGGAGCTGCACCCGCTGGAGCCTGATCAGCCCTACTACCTGGGCATGTTTTTGGGCGGGGCCTATCAAGAGATCATGGGCAACCTGCACAACCTGTTTGGCGACACCAATGCGGTTCACATTCACATGACCCCCAAGGGCTACCAGGTGGAGCAGGTGGTCAAGGGCGACACCATGACCGAGGTATTGGGCTATGTGCAGTACGACGCCGAAGACATGATTGAGAACATTCGGCGTAGGTCGGAGCAGGCGCTGCAAGACAGCCAAATCACCCTCGAAGAGTCTCAGCTGCTGATTCAGCACTACGAGCGCAGCCTCAGCCAGTACACCTACTTGGCTTGAGCCGGTTATAGAGCGGCTCAAGCCAAGCACCAGCTATCCTAGAAGCGGTACAACGGTCTTGCGGCAATGGTTCAAACCAACCCACGGATACTTAGCGTTGATGACTTCCTGGCCCTCTACGGCGAGGAGGATCAGTTTGACCAGTATGAACTCATTGACGGCGAGGTGACTGACGTGGAGCCGACGGGATTACACGAACAGGTGATTGGGTTCATTGCGCGCAAGCTCAATGTGGAAATTGACCGGCTCAGTTTGCCCTACGTCATTCCCCATCGGTGCCTGATTCGAGTGTCAGAGCAAACGGCTTTGCGGCCCGATGTGGTGGTGCTGGACAAAACGCAGCTGGTGCATGAGCCGCTGTGGCAGTATCAACCCGTGATTACCTCTGGCGCGGCCATCAAGCTCATCGCTGAAGTGGTCAGCACCAACTGGCAAAACGACTACGCCCGCAAGGTCGAAGACTATGCCCTCTTGGGCGTGCCGGAGTATTGGATTGCCGACTATCTTGGCCTCGGCGGTCGAGAGTACATCGGCAAACCTAAGCAGCCGACCATAACCCTGTGTCAGCTGGCAGATGATCTTTACGTCAAGGCGCAGTTTAGAGCGGGAGATGCCCTCGTCTCTCAGGTTTTTACAGAGCTACAGCTCCAGGCAGAGGCGATTTTTGCCGCTGGGCAGCTGTAGGCGAGCTGCTTTCTATGCCTGGGCAGATCCTGCCTCCTGCTGCCGTGTGACGGTTTACGGCCAATTGTGGTCAAACCGTTAGAAACCCTCGACGGTGGAGTTGCAAAAGGCTAGGTTTGGGGTTGTTTTCTCCGGCTTTGGGCCGTCTGCCATGACTGTGCGATCGCGTTCCTCGGCGTCTAACATCATTCTGACCAACATTGAGACCATTCCCGGCAGCACCATCACCCAGCACCTGGGGCTGGTGCAGGGCAGCTCGGTGCGGGCCAAGCACCTGGGCCGCGACATTGCCGCTGGCCTAAAAAACCTGGTCGGCGGCGAGCTCAAGGGCTACACCGAGCTGCTGCAAGAGGCCCGCCAGGAGGCGACCGATCGCATGGTGCAAGAGGCCCAGCAAAAAGGGGCCAATGCGATCGTCAACGTGCGCTTTGCCACCTCGTCGCTGACCCAGGGGGCGGCGGAGCTGTTTGTCTACGGCACCGCCGTGCGGGTGGGCTAGCCATGGAGGGATGGATCTTTTTTGCGGTGCTGCTGGCCATTGGCTTCTTTTTTGGCAGCCGGGCCGAGCAGCAGCACTTTCGCGACTTGCAGCGGCGCGAGCAGGCGCTGGGGGGGTTGGTTATCAGCGTGGTTGGGGCCAAGGTGGCCCTTCCCGACGCCGCTGGGGCGGAGCTGTTTGTGGGCAGCGTGGTGGTGTCGTCAGACTATTTCAAGACCTTTGTCGCCGGGCTGCTGAAGCTGGTGGGCGGGCGCATCGGCGTCTACGAAACCCTGCTGGAGCGGGGCCGCCGCGAGGCGCTGCTGCGGATGGAAGAGGCGGCCCTGGACTGGGGGGCTGAGCGGGTGGTGAATGTCCGCATTCAAACCGCTGAGCTAGGCGGCAACAATGGCCAGGGAATAGTTGCCCTGGAGGTGATCGCCTACGGTACCGGGGTGCGGTGAGGGCGATCGCTACTGGATGATACCCAGGCGATCGAGGGGCCAAAACCGCAGCCGCGCCCGGCCAATAATATTTTGCTGGGGCAGCCCGCCCCAGACGTGGGAGTCATTGCTGTCGTTGCGGTTGTCGCCCATGACAAACACCTGGCCCGCCGGCACGGTGACGGGATCTAGGCTGTAGGCCAGGGGTTCTAAAATGTAGGGCTCTGGCAGGGGGGTGCCATCGACTAAAACCTGGCCCTGGCTCACCTGCAACGTTTGGCCGGGTTCGCCGATGACTCGTTTAATAAAGGCCTGGCGAGGTTCGTAGCCCAGCCGGGTGAGCTGGGGCGGCGGCGCAAACACCACAATGTCGCCCCGGTGGGGCGGCTGCCAGCGGTAGCTGATTTTTTCCACCAGCAGGCGATCGCCGATGTGCAGCGTCGGGTCCATGGAGTTGGAGGGAATGTAGCGGGGTTCGGCGATAAATACTCGCACCGTGAGGGACACCGCCAGGGCGATCGCTAACACCCGCAGGTTGCCCCACTGCCCAGTCCACAGCGATCGCCAGCGGCCCCAGGCCGACACCTTCTCAGGAGACGCCGCCGCCTTTTCCTGAGAAGAGGCCTCCTTGCTAGGCTGAGTTACGGGGGATGGGGGCGGTAGCTTAGGATCCATAGAGTTGCGAAGGGCAAGAGATGGGGCTGGGGTGAGGGTCACCACACCCTTCAACCTTACAGGGCCTAGGGGCGGTCGGGGCGAGTCGGGCAGTAGACTGTCCTAAACCCGGAATTCTAAAACCGGAATTCTAAAACCGCGCCCGTGTTTTCATTAAACTGCTCGTAGCTGGTGGTGGCCCTCACGGTGATTTGGTCGGTAATCCGGTAGCGCACGCTAAACACCGCCGGGGTCACATTGGTGAAAATCTTCTGCACCGACGCCGAGATGGTGGGCGAGAAGTTAAACCCGACCTCGCCACCAATGTCGAGGCCCCCCCCCTGCTGACCTGGCGGTGAGGCTGAGAACAGCCTCAGCTCAGTGCGCTCTAGGCCTGACCCGAGAAAGTTTTGCAGGTTGTTGAGTAGCGCCGTACCCGCAAAGGCCAGCAGCCCCTGGAACCCATCGCCGCCGCCAGAGACGCTGCCCAGGGTCGACTCTAGGGCAGTTAAGAACCCACCGCTAATCAGGGCCACAATTTCGCCCTCCGAGCGAGGGGGCGTACTCGATAGCTCAACTCCCTGGAGGTTGACCACTCGGCTGGCCCGGCCGTTGACGACAGCGCGAATGCGCACGGTTTGCACCCCCGCCTGGGTCAACCCCAGCTGGTCGATTCTAGAGACACTAATTTCGTTGCGGGGAAAGGGGGTCGCGGTGGATAGGGTATTGCCCGCCGAGGCGCTGTCGGGCACCGCCGCCGACAGGGTGGCCACCAGATAGGGGTCGATGGTTTCGTCGAGGTCGCTAAACTCGGCGTAGTTTTCGTCGCCGGTGAGGCGAAAGTCGGTGGTCACCAGGCTAATGCGGCCATTGGGCAAATTGATCCGACCGTTGGGCTTGATGTTGGGGGCTGTACCCACCAGATCTAGGGTGCCTTCGGCCTGCACATCGACAATGCCCGGAATGGCCAGCCGCACATCGTTGGCTAGCACCAGCTGAAAATCTTCTAACACTGGGGGAATCGGGTCGAAGATCCTGGGCTCTCGGGTAGTGGCAAAGTTGGCCGGGGCACCGCCCCCGGCCTCGGCATCGGGCAGAGTGAGCAGCCCGTTGGAGAGTCTGACCTCGCCGTAGACCAGCGGCGGCAGTAAAAAGACGCTGCCGCCCACCACCACATTGCCATCCACCTGGCCTCGATAGGTGCCAGCGGGGCTGCGCAGATCGAGGGCGATGCTGTCCAAAGTGATTTCAAAGGGGTTATCGCCCCGTTGAGGGCCATCGGCTTCAGCAGACAGGGCGGCGCTGCCGTTATCAAACAGCCCCGGTGCCAGGTCTTGCACTGAAGGCAGCAGCTTGAGGTTGCCGCCCGCCACCACCTGACCGTTGCTAAAGTCGCCCTGGAGATTTTGCACGTCGAGCACCAACCCGTTGGTGTAAAGCGAGTTAGAGGCATTGCCGCCAGAGGCTTCAACCACCTGAATGCGTCCCCGCAGATTGGTGAGCGGCTCGGGCAGACTGCGAGCGCTGATGGTGACGCCCTCCAGGTCGGCGCTGCCGGTGACCTGGAGGGTGGTGAGGGCCTCTCGAATGGGCCGGTCGAGGGGCCAGCGGCCATCCACGGCCAGATCGAGACTGGCCTGACCCGACTCCCAGGTAATGGCCTGGGTAAACAGGTTGATTAGGGCAAAGCCCTCGTCTCGCATGCGCAGCGCGATGCTGACATCGTCGGTCTCGGGCCGCTGATTGATGCCGGGCAGCTGTAGGGGAATGCTGGCGACTAGCCGCAGCGGATCTTCGTCCTGGTCGTCAATGGCTACCCGGCTGATCAACCTCAACCGACCACTGTCGTAGCCAAAGTTAGCCGTAGCCAGGTCGATGGCGTTGCGGTTAATGGTGGCTTCGTTGACCGCCAGCTGGCCGCGCACCTGGGGCTCTGCCAGACTGCCGGAGAAAATCGCTCCGAGGCTGATCAACCCGTCGAAGTTGTCGGGTAGCCGCAGGGGCTGGCGCAGAGCCTGCACGGGCACATCGCTGACCTCTAGGCGCAGGGTGCGATCTATAGGGTCGTCGGGGTTGAAGCTCACCTCGCCGTTGAGGGTGGCTAGGGCGACCCCCTGCTGAGTGGTGGCCGAGAAACCGGAGAAATCTGACCTGAGGCTGATGGGTTCAACCCGCAGCACGCTGTCTTGGTAGCTGCCCTGGGCGATAAACTCGTCGATGCGGTAGGTGGCCCCGTTATTGCCGTCGGGGTTGCCCCACACCCAGTCGGCCCCGGCCAGGTCAAAGGTGACGTCGAGGCCGTCAGGAATCTCGCCGCTGGCGGTGACGGTGCCCGAAATGCCCCCGACAAACTCGTCGAGGGGGGGCAGCGGGGCAGTTTCGGCCTGGGCCGCGAGCATGTCTTGCAGCTCCTGCACTTCGGCTAGGCGGCGCAGTTGGTCAAGCAGGCTGGCGTTGCGATCGCCTACCTGACTGACCTGCTCCAGCGAGGCCAGATCGGCGGGGGTGGCGGGCCTAAACCAGTCGGGCGGCCGCAGCAGGTTGAGGCGAAAATCGGCCCGTTCAAAGATCAGCAGGGTCTGCAAAATCTCGTTGATTTGGCCATTGTCGACGGTCAGCTCGCCGTTGATCTGGGGGGCAGCGCCCAGGGTATAGGTGCCGCTGGCCAGGTAGCGACTGAGGCCCGAGGCCGACTCTAGCACCCCGCCCACCAGGCCCACGACGTTGTTGGCGTAGGTGACGGTGCCCCGCAGGCGGCTGTAGCGGGTGACTTGCATCGGCCGCTCGGGGGCGCTGGGGTCGTTGGGATCGATGGCGGCGATCTCAGTTGCGCTGGGCAGGCTGAGGTAGCCCACGCCGGGGTCTTGCACGTCAAAGCTGGCCCGCAGGGTGGGCTGGCGCAGGTTGGCGACAATCTCGGCGGAGGTAACTAGGCCGCTGACGGTGCCAATGCCGTTGGCCCCCCCCTGGGGCAGCCGGAGGTTGTCAACGGGCAGATTTTCGACGGTGGCGTAGAGGTCGTCGCCCTGGGTAAAGCCCTGGGCCAGGGCAGCGCCACCGCGCACCTCAAACTCTAGGTCGCGATCGCCCTGGGCGGTGGCCACGTAGACGCGATCGCCCCCGCCGGTCAAATCGACCGCCAGCGCCCCACCCTGGCTATAGGTCACCGGGCCGCTGAGGGGTGAGGCAAAGGCCAGATCGCCAGCGCTTAGCCCCACCAGTGAGGCATTGCCGTTGAGGGCCAGGGCACCGGGGCGACCCCGCAGCCGCCCCTGAAAGAAGGCATTGCCCGCCAGCGGCAGCACCGCTGGCACCGGCAGGGCGGCCAGACTATAGCCATTGACGTCGAGGTTGAGGTCGAGGTTGGCAATGGCGGGCGCACCAGGGCCGCTGAGCCGAGGGGTGACAAAGCCATTGGCCCGAATGCCAGCGGTGCTGGCCTGCTGCACCAGCACCGACTGCCCGTTCCAGGCCAGGTCGGCGGTCAGCGGTTCGCGCACCTGGGCTAGCTGGGGGGCGCGGCCCGCCGCTGTGGCCAGCCCGTCAGAGAGCGAGAGCTGACCCTGCCCCCTGACCCCGGCCAGGGTGAGGTTGGTGGTGGTACCCGTCAAGCGAAAGCTGCCCTGGGCGGTGCCCTGGAGGTCGGGGGCAAAGGCGGCTAGCTGTAGGTCGCGGCCCTGCAAATCGGCGTTCCACTGGCCCCCCGCCAGGTTGGCGCGGGTGAGCACGGTGCCCCCGGCCAGGGCGATCGCCCCATTGCCCTCGCCCGCTATGCCCGCCAACCCAGGGGTTTGCAGGTTGCCCGAGAGCTGAGCGACACCGCTGGCCACCCCCTCGACCCTGGCCCCCAGCTGGCTGAGCTGCACCCCTGCCGCCCGCAGGTCGGCATTCCACTGGCCGTTGGCGAGGGTGCCCTGGCCCGCCACGGTGCCCCCGGCCACCTGCACAAAGGTATCGGTAAAGCGCAGGGTGCTGCCCGCCAGGGCAATGTCGCCCCGAGCCGGGTAGGCCCCCGCCGGGGCGCGCCAGGCGGCGGTGCCGGAGAGCTGGTTGAGCGGGCCATCGATATCGGCCTCAAAAAACACCGGCCCCAGAGCCACCTGGTCAGACAGCCCGTAGGCCTGACCAATGGCAGCGGCAGCTTCAGCTTTGGTCAGCCCCAGCAGCTGGGGCTGACCAAAGCTGAAGCTGCCGCTGCCGGTGAGCGTTCCCCCCGCCTGGGGCAGCGCCCGCAGGCGGTCAATCGCCAGGTTGCGGCCGCGCAGGGTGGTGTTGGCTTCAAGGTCAGAGAAAGCCACCCGATCCACCAAAACGGTGCCCTGAGAGCTAAAGTCGGTGGCAATCACTGGCTGCCCCAGGGGGCCAGTCATGGTGACATCGGCCACAAAGTTGCCCTCGGTTGACACCGGCAGCGCCACCTCAAACAGCTCAGTCATCTGGGCCAGGGTAAAGGGGTTGACCTGGCCGCTGAGGTCATAGCCCTCGTCTAGATCGAGGGTGCCGCCCGCCGCCGCCGTCAGCGCCCCCAGGCTGGCCGTCACCCCTTCAAACTCGATCACCCGGCCCCTAAAGCGCACATCGCCCTCAAGATTTTCGAGGGTCTCGGGCAGCCCCTGGGTGATCAGCGAACCGTCTTTGACCCGCGCGGTGCCGACCACTCGGGTGGGCACGCCCCGACCACTTTCAATGTCTACCTGGCCGCTGACTAGGCCCGTGGGAAACTGCACCGGCAGCGGCCTGGGTAAAAAGGAATCCACCAGGGGCATAAAGTCGGTGGCTCGGGCCTCGTGAGCCCGCAGGTTGATGTTGGCCTGCAGGCCGGAGCCAGGCACCGCCGTGGCATCGGCACTGGTGCCGGCAGTAGCTTGGTCACCGGTAGACTCTGTGTCTGGAGGCAGCAGCACCGCCCCCTTTAGGTCAAGACGTCCTCCCTGCACTGAGCGGCCGCTCAGGGTCAAGTCGAGCTGCTGGGTCTCTAGGGGAGAATCGGGATCTTCGGGCACCTCAATCAGGGTGTCGCTGAACTGAAGCTGGCCTTGAAGATCGGCGATCGCCACCTCGATCGGCTCCAGGTCGCCCTCCAGGTAGGGCACCATGGTGAGCTGCCCATCTTTGACATCGATAGTTTTGAGCTTGACGGCGATCAGCGGGTCGCGATCGCGCTCTGGCAGATTAAGGTCGAGATCAAACCATTCGCGGTCGGCATTTTGCTCCAGGTAAAGCTCTCCCTGCTCTAGGGTGACGGTGAGCGGCAGTTCTCGTCGCCAGATATCAAGCAGCCTAAAGCGCACCTCAACCGCTTCTAGCGATAGGGTGTCGGGGTTCGTCGGTGTTGCCGGAATGGTCGATGGCCCCAGCCGCACCCCAGACAGGCCCACTCGCTCCACCGGCCCCAGCTCCACCGGGCGATTCAAAGTTTCAGACAGCTGCTCTGACAGCCAGGGGGCAAGGTAGTTGCGGCTCCAGACCCAGCCCCCGAGGGCCACAGCCCCGCCCAGCACCAGCCCACTACCGACTACGATGCCCACCGCTAGCCAGCGCCGACTGCCGCCAGACCCCAGCGCTGGGGACGGCTCTAGCTCTTCAGAAGGCTCTGGTTCTTGAGAAGAGGTCATACCCGTTTACGCCACCGCAGAACACCCAACAATAGTAATGAACTCCCTGTCATCTGCCTACTATCCCCAAGGAACTTATCTAACCTGCATTGTTCATAACGCTAAGGAAATGCCCGTCATTCCCATGGAAACGGGAATCTACGCGAAGCCACCTCCTCCCGACTGGATGCCCGCCCCACGCCTTCGCGGGGGCAGGCACTGCGCGGGAATGACAGCTTTCGACTTCTGTGCTCGTGAATAATTCGGGCTTAGGAACTTATCCAGGGAACTTAATTCAGTAACTAGCGACGAGGGGGACGTGTCCAGTTGCCCCGTTTCAGCCCCGCCTCAAAAGCCGATGCCAAGGAGACAAGCGCCAAGGAGATAAGGCGACTTCTGGGAAATAGTATCCCAATGGTGGGCAGTGCCCACCCTACAACGGCTATAGTCGCTGGATCAAAGCTGGTATCTTCTTTCCTAGAAATCTCCTAAGTGCCAAGGAGGCAAGCGCCAAGACGTTGTCTAGGGTGATTTTGTTCGCACAGCGCTGGCCCGCCCACTGGGCCGCTAAAGTAAGTAGGTAGAGCTGCTAGTGAGATATGGCTATGGTGTACGTGCTGTTATTTAACGCCCGCACCGAAAACGAAGGCATTCATACCCTCAATGTTGACGGGCAAGATGTGGTGCTGATGTTTGAATACGAAGACGATGCCACCCGCTTTGCCCTCATGCTAGAAGCCCAAGATTTTCCCGAGGCCGCCGTCGAGGGCATGGATCAGGCAAAAATTGAAGAATTTTGCGAGTCTGCGGGCTACGGCCACCGCCTAGTGTCCAAGGGTTCCCTGGCGATGCCCCCCGAGCAAAACCTGGAGCAAACCACCTGGAACCCCGATCAGTCGCCAGACGATCTAGATATCCGTAGCCCAGAGACCCGTAAACCAGAGACCCGTGCCCCAGAGACCAGCGGCCCCTCTCAGGCCGAGATTGACCGCATGCGGCAGCAGCTTGAGAAATTGCTCTAGGTCTAGCGCTCTATGTCTTCGCCTCTCTCCGCCCTGCCTCTCTCCGCCCTGCTAGACCGCGCCCGCCAGGGCGATGCTCTGGCCATTGCCCACCTGCTCAGCCAGTCCCTGGCCGACCAGGGTATTGTCGCCCAGGGGCAATGGCAGGGTGATCAGCTTCAGCTCACCCTAGAGGCCGATACCGCTATTCCTCAACGGCAGGTGGTGTCGCACATTCAGCGGGGGCTACAGCGTCTCGGAATCGCCTATCCCGTTGAGTCTGTTCAAGTGACGGCGCGGCAGGTGAGCTACCCTACCGCCGACTGGCAGGCAAGCTTTGGCCTGGGAGAATCCGCCGGGTCTGCCAAGGCTGGGGCTGAGGGGGGCAATGGTGGGGCAAATACCTCAGCCTTGAGTGAGCCTGCCCTGGCCGAGAATCTAAGCGCAGCCAGCCAGCCCGGTGCGAGCACTGAGGATGGGGCAGTGTTGCCAGATTCTTCCCCATCCCCGCGCCCAAATCCTCGCCCAGACCCGCGACTAGACGCCGCTGCGACCGGCGCCGAACCCCAGAAGACAACCCTGTCTGACACCACCCTGGTGACCCTGGCCCATCTGGTTCCGCTGATCAGCTACCTGGTGGTGGGCAGTCAGTGGCTGGGGGGCTGGCCAGTGTTTTGGGGTGGGTCATTTTTGCTGCCCTGGCGGGTGGTGCTGCCCCTGGTGCTGTTGCTAACCAAAAGGGGCGGGGCAGACCCTGATCTGGGGCCTGAGGCCCTGCCGAGCCAGGCCAAGGCGGCGCTTAACTTTCAGCTCACGATGGTGATTGCCTGGATGATTACCATTGCGCTGATGTTTGTACTGGTGGGCTTTTTGCTGGTGGTGCCTCTGGGGCTGCTGGAAGTGGTGAGCTGCATTGTGGCGGCGGTGCGGGCCTCGGAGGGTAAACCCGTTCGCTATGTGGGAGCGATTCGGTTTGTGCGGTAGGTTTCTACACTGGGTTTGTGCGCCAGATTTGTGCGCCAGGTTTGTGCGCTAGAGTCGCCATCCTCTACATTAGCGGCAGTGTTTATTGCCCTGATCTCCCGTGACTGCCAACTCTGCCGCTGATCCTCACTCCCCTAGACCTTACCCTGCTGTGACCAACCCCGCTGACCGGGGCTACTTGCTTACCGAGCAGGCCAACCCCCGCAGTGCGACCCTCGACCAACTCAGCGCCCTAGAGCTGGTTGACCTGTTTAACCAAGAAGACCAGCGCACCCTAACGGCGATCGCCGCCGCGCGCGAGCCCTTGGCCCTAGCCATTGAGGCGACGGCCCAGGGGCTGCGCCAGGGGGGGCGACTGTTTTATGTGGGGGCAGGCACCAGCGGTCGCCTGGGCGTGCTCGACGCGGCAGAATGCCCGCCCACCTTTTGCACCCCGCCAGAGCTGGTGCAGGGCATCATTGCGGGCGGGGCCAGTGCCCTGGTAAAAAGCTCTGAGGGGCTGGAAGATGTGGCTGAAGATGGGGCAGCGGCGATCGCCCAGCGAGCCGTGCAGCCCCAAGATATTGTGGTGGGCATTACCGCCGGGGGCACCACGCCCTACGTGCGAGGGGCGATCGCCGCCGCCCGAGATCGCGGTGCTACCACCGTGTTTATCGCCTGTGTGCCCGCCGACCAGGTGCCGATAGACGCCGACATTGACATTCGCCTGCTGGTGGGGCCAGAGCTGCTGGCCGGGTCCACCCGGCTGAAGGCGGGCACTGTCACCAAAATGGCCCTGAATATTCTCTCTACCGGAGTGATGGTGCGCCTGGGCAAGGTCTACGGCAACCGCATGGTCGATGTGGCGGTGACCAACACTAAGCTGCGCGATCGCGCCCTGCGCATTCTCTGCGACCTCACCAATTTAGATCGGGCCGCCGCCGCCGCCCTGCTCGACCGCAGCCAGCAGCAGGTCAAGCTAGCTCTAATGATGCACCTCGGCAACCTCGACGCCGCCGCCGCGACCCAGCGCTTGGAACAGCATCAAGGGCATTTGCGTGAGGCGATTGGTGCCGGGGGGTGAGTGGGTGAATGAGATGGGCCTGTTGTAGCCCGAAGGATTTTAGCCAGAACTGATGACACGCCCTAGCGCGCCGCTGACGACAGTTCAGGGTATGGGGGTTCTGCTCCGTCGAGCCAAACGCGGTCGAGGCAGGCCCCCTCAAGGCCGGCGGTGGATAGGCTGGCCCCCCGCAGGTTTGCCCCCGTCAAATCGGCCCCGCGCAGGTTGGCCCCGCGCAGGTCGGCCCCGCGCAAATCGGTGTAACTCAGGTTGGCGTGGCGTAGGTCGGCCTCGCGCAGTATGACCTGGTGCAGGGTGGCCAGGCGCAAATCGCCATAGCTCAGGGTGGCCTGGTTGAGGTCGGCGCGGCTGAGATCGGCGCGAATCAGCACCGCGCGGGCCAGGTTGACTGCCGCTAAGTTGGCTCCTGCCAGACTGGCTCGCCACAAATTGCAGCCGCCCAGCCGTGCTCCCACCAGCACGGCATCGCTGAGGTTGGCGTGGCGTAGGTCGGCCTGGGTCAGGTCAATGCCGGGCAAAACCAGGCCAGGCATCCAGGCCTCGTGAAAGTCTAGGCGGCTGAAGTCGCGACGGCCGCTGGCGTACAGGTCTAGCACCTCAGCCATCGTGATGACGATGGACTGCGAATCCATAGGATTTACGTTAACCATCAGATGCTGCTCCAACCTGTTCTGCCCGCCTGTTCTGCCCAACTGCCTGGGCCAACGTATTTGCCGACGCATTTGCCGCTAGCCCCGGTCATCTAGCCATAGAGACTCAAGAGTATTGCCAAATGTTACGCACTTGTAACGTAATGTAACAATTTCTCATGATTGTGGCAAGCCTAGCCTGCATTATTCATGACCATAAGGAACTGCGCGTCATTCTGGCGTAGAGCCTGCCCCCGCGCAGGCGTGGGGCGGGAATCAGCTCCTGTCATTCCCGCGCAGGCGAGAATCCACTAGAGAGTCTGGTGCGTCGCCTTGATTCCCGTTTTCACGGGAATCAAGGCCATTGACTTCTGCTCTGGTGAACAATTCAGGCTAAGCAAAGGCATCTAAACGCGTCTAAAGCCTAAGTTTTTAGCGGTTTCTGAGCTTATTAGGGAGAAGAATTGGAGTTTATCTAACGATTTTTCGACCTCTGATACCAAACCATAGTCGGCAGCGCCGCGATCGCAGCGCTGCCGACGGGGCGATCGCAGCGCTGCCGACGGGGCGATCGCAGCGCTGCCGACGGGGCGACCGCAGCGCTGCCGACAGAGCGATCGCAGGTTTATCCAGCCGTGGCCCCCGACTTCGCCGACTTGCTCCACGAGCGGCGGCAAGCAATGGTGCGCCTGCTGGTCAATCTAGGGGCCACCCGCATCACTCTACCGTCGGGCTTTCAGCCGCCTCCACGGCGACCCCGTCGGGCTGGCTAAATAGCCCAAACAGCGGCCCTAGCAGCGCCCCAATGGCAAAGCCCCCGGCGTGGGCCCAGTAGGCGATACCGCCGCTTTCCATGCCGATCATGGTGGGGGCACTGAGGCTAGCGAAGCCGTAGAACGCCTGCTGCACAAACCAAATGCCCAGGTAAAAGATGGCAGGGATTCGCAGCGGCAGCGGAAATGGCCCCAGGGGCACTAGGGTGAGAATGCGCACCTGGGGGAAGCGGAATATATAGGCCCCCATCACCCCGGCGATCGCCCCGCTAGCCCCCAGCGATGGAATCTCTGACCCCATGGCAAAAAACCACTGGGCCAGGTTGGCCAGCACCCCGCACAGCAGATAAAACAGCAAAAACCGCAGATGCCCCATCTGGTCTTCGACGTTGTTGCCAAAAATCCACAGGTAGAGCATGTTGCCCGCCACGTGTAAAAAGCCGCCGTGGAGAAACTGACCCGTCACCAGCGTCAGCCACTCTTCGGCATTGGGTACCGAGACCCCCGTAGTCAGGCTGGTAGAAAACTCTTCAGGCACCACCGCCCAGGCCTGGAAAAAAGGCGTCAGCTCAGAGGCAGGCAGGCTGAGCTCATAGATAAACAGAGCCACATTCAGCACAATCAGCCCGTAGGTAACGTACGGGGTGCGCTGACCGGGGTTGTAATCTTTTAGGGGTACCACCAGCTACCTCATCAATGCTGAATACAGCAACACTATTACAGAGTCCTGCGAAAATGAAAATCCTCCCTTAGAAATGCAATTAGAAATGCAATAGAAATTACAGGGCTTTGTTTGGCGCGTAACCCGCTACTGTTCATTCCCATGGCTATGACTAAACCTCTCACCTCTCGTACTGGGCTAGCGGCATCACTGGTGTTGAGCGTGGTGTTGACCTGCTGCATCAGCCGCCCCGGACCGTCGGCCACCCCCCACGCTCGACCACCCGAGGCTACCCCCGGCAGCAATTCTGAGGCCGCCGCCGCGTCGCCCGATCCCGGCCTGCCCCCGGCTGACCCCTGGTATCAGGCCATTGGCACCGCCAACCAGGCGGCCCAGCTCACCACCACCGCCACCACCGCCGCCCAGTGGAA
>QBMN01000060.1 GCA_003241845.1 Shackletoniella antarctica
AGGCGACCCCGCCTGCCACAGCCAGGCCCCGGTCAACAGCAGCGCCGCACTCACCAGTCCGCTGACAAGCGACACCTGGCTGCGGGCTTGGGCGTAGCCAATCAGCCCGCCGATCGCAGAGAGGGCAGCATAGGCGATCGCACACAAAGCTCCAGTGGGCATAGCGTCTAACGAAATCAGAACATCTTCAGGCTACCGAGGTTTTTGCTGCCGCACAACCCAGGCAATGGGCTGCTCTTGAGGGGGCGATCGGGATATCGACCAACCCAATCTCAGCCCAGAAGTGAAATTTTGCCTACGCCCTCAGTTCCCGCAATGGACTGGGTGTAGCTGTCTTTTCATCGCTAGCGATGTGCAGAGCAGCAAGCCCAGAGCAGCAAGCCCAGAGCAGCAAGCCCAGAGCAACAGAATCTTTGGTATCACCCAACCCCTCAAACTCCCATCCAGCAACCAAACTGCTCAATTCCAGCCCTGCCTTTACACCATCTCTCTAAGGATATAGATCGCAAAAAATTTCTGCGAAAAATACCTATAAAGGAAATGCAAAGGGTGCATCCCACTTTTGCAAGTTTGGCCCCCTCATACCCCACTCCCTTCTCCCTGATGGTGAGGGCTGCACAACTGGGATGCCCCCAATGCAAAGATGATAATGTTTTCATGAACTCATTACCGCGACCATGGTAATTTCCCTTATATTATAGGGAATTGAAAATTGCAAAAGCCTTTATAAATTAAGGCTCCTAGCTTTTCCGGAATCTTCCAAGATTCTACTGAAGACATTGGCTCTTCTTTACGAGCTGTCCACCAAATGTCCACCAGATCAGAGAAATTCGGATGACAGTTAGTGAACCGAGGCCCATTCTCAAATAGCTTTTCAAAGCTCAGCACCTAGTCTTGGGAATAATGAGTTCATGAGTTTCAGTTCAGGTTCTGGATCACAACATTCCAGCATTTCGGTCATTATCCCAGTCCACAATGGTGGCGAAAGCTTTCGCCGTTGTCTCGACAGTCTGAGGCAGTCTAGTCGGCAGCCCGACGAAGTCATCGTGGTTGCCGACGGCGACACCGACGGTTCGTGGGAAGTGGCCAAAGCCTTTGGAGCCAAGGTGTTTCGCTACGACGCAGCGGGTGGCCCCGCCCGCGCCCGCAACCGGGGTGCGGCCATGGCCCAGGGAGATATCTTGTTTTTCGTCGATGCCGATGTCACCGTCAGTCGAGACACCGTTCTCAGCGTCGAAGCAGCCTTTAAAGACGACACCCTGGCAGCACTAATTGGCTCCTACGACGACCAGCCAGGGGCCACCAACTTTTTGTCGCAGTACAAAAACTTGTTTCACCACTACACTCACCAGGTGTCGTCCGAGCAGGCTTCAACCTTTTGGGGGGCCTGCGGAGCCATTCGCGCCGAGGCATTTGAGGCCGTGGGCGGGTTTGATGAGCGCTACCTCAAGCCCTGCATCGAAGACATTGAGCTGGGCTACCGACTACGGCAGGCAGGCTACACCATTCGCCTGTGCAAGCACATTCAGGTCAAGCACCTCAAGCGCTGGCAACCGATCTCGCTGCTGCGGGCCGAAATTTTCTACCGCGCCCTGCCCTGGACGGAGCTAATTCTCAGTCAGCGGCAGCCTATGAATGACCTCAACCTAGATCGCACCAATCGGCTGAGCGTAGTGCTGAGCTTTATCGCGCTCGGGTGTTTGGCGGGGGGATGGCTAAACCCCTGGCTGTGGATCGTTGCAGCGGCGAACATGGTCGGGCTGCTGGTGATCAACCAGCGGGTTTATCGCTTCTTTTGGCACAAGCGAGGTCCGCTGTTTGCCCTGCGAGTGATTCCCTGGCACTGGTTTTATTTTATCTACGGCGGCGGTGCCTTTGCCTACGGGTTGGCAACCTATAGATTTCGGCGACTTTCTGCTCATGCCCAATAGCTGCCCAACAGCTATCCCCAATTTTAATCGGCGCAGTTATTCCTGTTTTTTGGAATTTAATCAATGCAGTCTCTACCAGTAGTTATCATCGGCGGCGGGCCAGCAGGTCTGACCGCAGGCTACGAACTCATGAAGCACGGCAAAAAGTCGGTGGTGCTCGAAAAAGCCGACAAAGTAGGCGGCATTTCTCGCACCGAAACCTATAAGGGCTACCGCTTTGACATTGGCGGCCACCGCTTTTTCACCAAGGTTAGCGAAGTGCAGGCGGTGTGGAAAGAGATTTTAGCTGACGACTTTATTCAGACGCCGCGAATGTCGCGAATTTATTACGACAACAAGTTTTATGACTATCCACTGTCGCTGATGAAGACGCTCAAAAATCTAGGCCCGGTCACCAGCACGCTGATTCTCTTTAGCTACCTCAAGGCCAAGGCCCATAAGTACATGAACCCCGGCACTGAGGCCGAAACCTTTGAAGAATGGGTGATAGACTGCTTTGGCGAGCGGCTCTACCGGATTTTCTTCAAGACCTACACCGAGAAGGTGTGGGGCATTCCGTGCAGCCAGATTCGCGCCGACTGGGCGGCCCAGCGCATTCAAAATATGTCACTCAAGCAGGCAGTGATCAACGCGGTTTTTGGCAGCCAAAACGCCAAGAGCCTAATCAAAAAGTTTGACTATCCCCGCCTCGGCCCCGGCATGATGTGGGAGCGCTGCCAGGAACTGCTGGATGTGTACGGGTCACCGGTACACCTCAACACTGAGGTGGTGAGGGTTGAGCGAAAGGGCAAGCGCATTACTAAGGTAGTAGCGAAAAAAGACGGCCTCATCTTTGACATTGTGGGTGAGCATTTCATCAACTCTATGCCCATTTCCCTGCTGGTCAATCGCCTCGACCCGCTGCCCCCGGAAGAAGTCTTGGCGGCGGCCCGAGGGCTAAAGTATCGTGATTTTTTAATTGTGTCGCTGATTATCGACAATCCCGATCTTTTTCCCGACAACTGGCTGTATATTCACAGCCCTGAGTTTAAGGTAGGGCGCATTCAAAATTTCAAAAATTGGAGTCCTGAAATGGTGCCCGACCCTAGCAAAACCTGCCTGGGGATGGAGTATTTTTGCAGCACAGGGGACGACCTCTGGGAAATGCCCAACGAGAAGCTGATTGAACTGGCCGCTGAGGAAATCGCCCGCCTGGGCCTGGGGGTCAAACGCGAGGATGTAGAAGACGGCTGCGTGATTCGCCAGTTTAAGGCGTACCCGGTGTATGACGGCGAGTACCGGCGGCATCTCAAAGTGCTGGAAGACTATATTCGTGGCTTTGAGAATCTGCAAACCGTAGGCCGCAACGGCATGCACCGCTACAACAACCAAGATCACTCGATGTTGTCGGCACTGCTGGCAGCTAAGAACATCGTGGGCGAAAACCATGACATTTGGAACATCAACGTCGAGCGCTCGTACCACGAGAACTTTACCGATCAGGAATGGTCAAAGTTGAAGCCGGGAGGCGCACCAGTGCCCGCTGGTCAATCGCTTCACCAAATCGTCTAGCTAGTACTGCCTGGCGTAAATAGCTCTACCATTCCAAATGGATGACAATAACTATTCTCTAAGTTCCCGAATCCGAATGCTCGGCCAACTTATGCTGTCCGTTACTAGGCACGGAGGTTTCACCGGGGTAGGGAGGCTTCACTAAAGTCAATGTCAAATTCGTCCTCGATCGCCTCAGTCAGCAGGGTCTCAGGGCGCGGGCGGTTCAGGTCGCCGGGGCCAACGTATTTCTCGACTAGCGCCAGCAGTTCACTGGAGCCAAAGGGCTTAGTCAGGTAGTCGGTGGCCCCTACCATTCTGGCCTTAACCCGGTCTAAAAAGCCGTCCTTGCCGGTCAGCATGACAATCGGAGTTTGGCGAAAGGCGCTGGAGTGTCTGAGCATAGCGCACAGCTCATAGCCATCTAGCTCAGGCATGGTGATATCGCAGAGAATCAGGTTGGGCTGCAGCTGAAACAGCAGACCCAGCGCCTTGAGGGGGTTGCCGATGGAGGTAGCCTCATAGCCCTGCCCATCTAGAATTTGCTCCACCGACTGACGCACGGTAGTGCTGTCGTCAACACAGACAATGCGGGGCAAGCGCTCAGGATCAGGACGCTGGGCATTCAGCGCTGGGCTAGTTTCAGCAGGGCCATACACTAGCGTGACCTGCCCCTGCTGAATGGCGGGCACCAGACTGCGGGCGACGCTCAGCAGATCGCGACTGAGATAGCGGGCAATGCGCCGAATTGAGGTGCGTCCATCCATCCAGGTGACCATGCGCTGGTAAACCTGGTCAGACACGGTGGCCCGAAAGGCCTCTGGGGCCAGCAGCACCGGGCACTGATTGGGAGACTGGAGGTGGGGATGCAGCTGATGCCAGGTTTGAATTTGCTGGGTGATCCCCGCCACCAGGTCGCTGATGGCGTAGGTCATCAGCTGGGGGCTGAGGGCCGAGCTGATCTGAAATACAAAAGCCCCGTGGTGCAGGCTGAGTAGATCAAACAGGGTCTCATGCACCATGTGGCTGAGAATAGCGCGCCCCTGTTCAGGGGTGAGCAAATGCTGCTCTAGCAAGGCCCACAGGGTGCCGTACTCGAGGGAGTTAAAGGCGGCGATCGCCGCCGTGGTGGTAGGGTCAGGCAGCGCCCGATCAACCCCGTAGCGATGCAGGTGATCGCGCAGACGATCTAGCCTGTTGTCAGTGGTACCAGCATAAACCAGTTGTCCATTGGCCAAAAATACGATCCATGACGATGGGTCAACCACCGTCATCGCCCCATCGAAGGGCTGACCCAGGGGCTGACCGCTACCGCCATAGCTTTCCAGGTAGAGTTCGCCCGTGCGCTGCCCTAGCTCAATCAGCTGCAAGATGCTGCGAATATCAATTTCCGACAAATAACCCTGCATGAAGCAACCCAAGGATGGGGACAACGCCCGATTGAGCGGGCTAGCGGCAGCATTTAGCTTGACTCAGCATGCCCTAATTCGACGTTCAATTGTACCCCTGAGCCTGGCAGAACTTTACCGAAGTCACGTTATCCAGTCTCTGCCACAGGCTCCGACGGGGGACTTAAACCACAGCCAAGTTCAGAAGTGGAGCTCTGCCAGGTGGGAAAACTACAGATCTTGAGCTGAGCTTGCTATAGCTCTAGTATATGTGGCGCTTCCATTGGCGACCCGCCGCTGCTCGACCGCCATTATTTTGGGCACACTAGTCTTAGTGCTACTGCCTGTTGCCACTGCCTGGGCTACAGCTTGTCTACTATGAGATCACAGCTGCCCCAGCCAAAATTAGCTAAGATGCCAGGTAACTTTGGCAGCACGACCCGATCCCTAAATACCTATAGGTGAGGCTAATATTAGGCAAGGCTTTTGGAGACCGGCTTTGGCTCTTAGGTAGGTGGTATCCAAGCGCAGCATCGACCCGAGACTAACTTGGTTCCTGCAAATGACTGGCCGCCCCTGTAGCAACCCATAGTTCAAATGGGTTGCTATGGGGTTTATCGGAAGTCCTAGATGAGACTAGGATAGGCAATGAACCCAAGGGAGTCAGAGGGGTTAGCCCCTCTAAGATAAAGCCCTAATCCTAGAGCCAGGCTGTGGTGTATGGGCAGAATGTAAATTCAGACACATTCAGAGGCCCACTAGTTGAGTCCTTAATTGGGTTAGGTGTTCAGCCAAGGCATTATTGTTTCTAGCTGTCTTTGATCTGCCGCCCTCAATCTCTGCTTCGCCTGCCTGTTTTGTCCCCGCCTACTTCGTTCCCTAAAATCGACCTTCTAAGCCACGAGGATCACCAGCGTGCTGTACCTAGCAGAAGTCCAAAAAAAGACCGGGTTTATTGGCAGCGGTAAACCTGAGTTTAAGCTGCTGGCTTGCCAGCGCAGTGAGCACAGCTGGAGTGCTGTTGCCGGTGATGAGTCCCTGACAGCCCCAGATGACGCCTCTTACAACGCTGGGGCGCTGGTGATGGTAGAAGTCAGCGGCAATCGCCAGGTGCAGCGCCACTACGAAGCTGGGCGCACCCTGACGAGCATTTTGCAAAATTTCTCAAACCTGAGTAAAAAATCTAAAACCCAGGAAGAAGAGATTGAGCAGTGGAAGCAGTCACTCACCTTCCAAAGCCAAGAGCTAAACCGCCGAGAGCTAGAGCTAGAGACTCGCCAGGAGCAGGTTGAACAGGCCGAAGCCGACCTGGAGCAGCTCGATAGCCAGCGGCAGGAACTCGAACAACTGCGCCAAACCCTAGAGCAGCAGCAGGAAGATCTGAAGCGTAAAAATCAGGATTTAGAAGGTGCCTGGGCGCACCTCAACGGTGAGACCCGTCTGCTAGAAGAGCAGCGTACTGAGGTCAGCACCACTGCCGGACTCGACTCTGAGCAGGTGGCCAATCTCCAGGGCGCGCTTAATCGCCTTACTGAGGCGGTTATGCCGGTCGAAGCCCTGCGCGCCCCTCTCACCCACGCCACCGACGGGCTTAACTACCACCAAGGACTATTGGGGGATTATCGCCAATCCCTCGAAAACCAGCGTCAGGGTCTAGAGCAGCGCCAGCAGGAGATCGATCAGCAGGCCAGTGAGCTGCAACAGCGCTGGATCGACTGGCGTCAGAGCGAAGCGGTTTTAACGGCAAAACGCGAAGACCTCAAGCTTAAACAGCAGACTGCTAAGCTTCAGCAAGACCAGCTTCAGGCCCTGTCAACTACGCTCCAGTCCCAGGGCAATCTGCACCAGAAGATCTATGATCTGCTCAATACCACCGACAAGGTACGGCTGAGCAAGAAGGTCGATGTAGCCTCCCTAGAGGCCCTGGAGTTAGACCAACTCCAAACCCTGGTCAGCAACCTGGAAAAAGACCTGGGAAAAATGTCTCGCTTTGTTTCTGACCAAGAGGATGAGCTGACCCTAGAGCAGCAGGCCCTAGATGAGATCAATGCAAGAATTGAGCAGGCTAACGAGTTTGACCGCCTCCAGCTCGGCACAGAACTGGCTGAGGAAGAAGACCGCTACCAAATGCTCAATGAGACCCTAGTCGGCCAGCGTCGCAATCTGATTGAGCGGGAAGAAGTGCTGGCCCAGCACCAGGCGGTGCTGCGGAGACGTCAGGGCATTGCAGCCGAAGAGACGCCCGTGAGCGCTGTCGATCTTGAGCCACTGCTCAACACCATCGATAGTCAGCGACAGCAGACTACCGATACAATCCAGGCCGTAGAGACTGAGATTAAACAGAACCAGGAGAGCATCAGCCAGCTCAAGCAAACGATCGCCGCTGGTGAGACCGCCCTGGCAACCCAGCGGGCTGAGGTCGAGGCGTTTGAGTCTGGTCTACACCAGCAGCATCGGGATCTGGCGGGGCTGTTGGGCAAGCTGGCCGTCTGTGAAGAGCTGCTGAACCCAGCTCAGGAAAGCGGTAATGGGTTGAGGCAGTCGTTAGACGATCTAGCCAGTGCCGTGACTAAGCTTCAGGAAGTGAACGACTACCAGCTCCAGGCCATTGCTGAGCTGCGGCAAACTGTGGTCAGCGTCGGTGCTCCCCAACTGGCGGCATCTTAAATAACCCGGATTATTACGAGAACGGACGTTGAAGGCTGTCATTACCGCCCCGCGACCGCGCGAGGCGGGAACCCAGTCGGGAGTAGGCTACTTTGGGTAGATTCCCGTTTTCACGGGAATGACGGGCATTTCCTTAGCGTGATGAATAATGCAGGCTAAGCTAGATAGCCAGCGCTATATATTTGGGGAATCGCCCATGATCTGGGTCAACGAGCAAATTGATCCGTCTGGCCTGATTTATTCTTGCATTGCCTGTGGCGATGAGGTTCAGGCCCAGGCTTGTCATCGGTCGTTTCAAGACAACCTGACGGAAGAACAGAAAGCAGAAGGCTGGGTAGCCCAAATGCGCCTGGTTGAATCGTGGGACGAGGTGCCGGTCAACGCCCTAAAGCTGAGCTTTTAGGCAGGTTGGTTCACGGCTGCATGGCCAGCGGGCGATCGCTCACCGGCTTGAGCGCCGCCACCGCCACCGCTGATCGAGCAGGGTACGGCTCAACACCCGCACTGGATCTTGAGTTTCCCCAGAAAACAGGGCGAAGTCTATCGGCCCCCAGGTGTGCTCAGAGGCTTCTGCGAGGGCCAGCAAGAATGGATCGTCTAGGGCGATACGATGGTTAAAGCGCAGGGTCAACAGGGGTAGACCGCCATGGCCAGCCCCGCTGACAAGGCCCCAGTCGTGCTGGTCTAGCATGGCCTGGAGCGGCTTGTCGGCGGTGCTGCGAAAACGTTGCAGCTGCTGCTGTTTTTGTCTGAGTTCTTGCAGGAGTTGGTGATTGGTCAACATCGTGCCCCTCTGTGCCCCTCTGCGAATAGCCGTGATCTAAATACCCCACTTTGAGTGTAAGGGGCAGTTTAGTCTGTAGAGTTAAAGACTTTCTATTACTCTGTCACTAACATTCCCTTAGTAGCGCTATGCCCAATATTGATTACATCAAGCTGGATCAGTTCTTAAAACAAACCCAGGCGGTGGGTACCGGGGGGCAGGCCAAACTGATGATTCAAGACGGTGAGGTCAGGGTCAATGGTGAAACCGAGGTGCGGCGCGGGCGCAAGCTGGTGACGGGCGATCGCGTGGAGCTAGAGGGGCAAAGCTGGCTAGTCAACCTCGCCGATCTGGTGTGAGGCGATCGCTCCGGCTAGGGAAAGATTTCTCGATCAAAGTTTATAGACCTGTTAAGCCATCTCGAACCTTGCCTAGAGAATGCTGAACTTGCCGACCTAGCAAAGACAATAGGGCACAATAACTGTTATTTATAAGCGTAACCCTATGGCATTAAGCGATATTTTGCATGACCAGGCCCTGAAGGCCAAGGTAGTCGATGACTGTACCCACCTCATTGATCGCCAGGTCGCCGCCAAAGGCGGCCTCGGGGGCATGGCCCTAAAGGCCACCTACGGAGTGGTCAAAGGGGTGGGCGCAGGCTACATTCCTGGAGCCATTGGGCGGATTTTGCCTGAGGTGGTGACCTCCCTAGAGCCAATGTGGGCTGAGGGAGAGCAGGCGGGTGACCCGGTGGCTTACCTGAGTCAAAACCAGACCCAGGCCGCCGACGTTATTCTCGGCGTGACCGACGACCGCGTTGCTAACACCAACAACGGCCTAGTGAAGTCGTCTTACAGCAAGCTGCGCCAGTCGGTGAAGGGGGACGTGGCCGGGGCGGTGCCGGGGCTGGCCGAAATTTTGGGTGCCTACAGTTCGGTGTCTCTGTGACCAGTAGTCTCCGTAGTCATCAGTAAAGGCAACCGTCTCTGGAACAGTGGTTCTGTAATGCCCCTGACCCCGGCTGGAGCCTCAGCCAGGGATTTGGTATAGCCTGTCCCAGTAGGGTTCGGCAAACTTTACTAGCCAGTCTTTGACGTGGTATGTGGCCCGGCAGTCGTCTTCGTTGTAGCGCAGAATAGACTCCAGATAGGCGCGATCGCCGGTTTCGGCCCAGGCGTTGTACCAGCAGATTGACTGGGCCCCATTGGCCCCCTGATCGCGCCAGTCAAACCCCATCCAGCGGGCAATGTGCTTGAGGGCGTAGCTTTCGATGGGCAGCGTTACGCCTTCGGTGATGCATTTATGAATGTCAAAAAATCGGTCAAGCAGCGCCTCAGTCTGGCGGTGGGGGGTGCCGTAGAGCTGCCCCAGCTTGCGCACGGTCTGGGCTTCGTAGGGGCAGAAATGGTAGACCGGTGCGTGGGGATAGGTGTGCACCAGATCGAGAAAATCATTCCAGGCGCGGCGCTCTTCGCGGTGGCTTTCGGCCAGCAGGGCGTGGAAGTTGGTCTCGCCGGTGCGGTTGTTGACCACCAGCACGCCGTGAAGGTAGATCAGGTTTTGGTCGGGGGCCGCCTCGATATCAAAGTACAGCTCAACTTCACCCTCGGGCAAATCTTCGGGCCACAGCGGAAACCCGTGGGGGGCATGGGGTGCACTGCGCGGAATCGCCCGATTATCGATCAGGGCCTGGGCCTGATGCACCAGCTTCTCGGCCACCTGTTCACCAAAGCCGGGCAGGGGGGCCAGGTGGGCAGGGCTAGCCTGGGCGAGAGCGGCCACGGTGGTCAGGTGGTGCTGTTTGAGAAACTCGTAGCGGGCGGGGGTGACGCCGGGCAGCAGCGACAGGTGGCGAGTGGCCTGGGCCTCGGCGTAGCAGTGGCTAAACCAGTGACACAGGTCGCAGCGGCTGTGGGAAATAAAGAGTTCGGGAACGGTGGGCGATCGCAGATCCGCCAGGCAGTTATTCAGCACCGGTTGCAGCTTGAGCACCAGCCGAGCTAGATCAATGGCGTACATTTGACCGCCGCGCAGGGCTAGATAGCTGGCATCGGGCCAGACCCCCTGCACCCGCGACAGCAGGTAGGCGTGGTAGGCGGCCACGATCTGGTAGTCGAGCTTGGGCTTTTTGCCCAGCTTGATATCGATAGGAAGGTAAACCCAGTCGCCCCAGCACGACCAGCCGGGCTGTCTAACCAGCAGGTCGGGCTGGCTGACCAGCTGCACCCCAGAAATCGCAGAGTTGGCGACTAGCACGCCCTGCTGAATGGCCTCTACACCTGCGGCCATGAGGTCGAGGGTGGCTTTGGCACCGCCAGCCCAATCGCCTGAGTCAAAGTGAGGCCGATGGAGGGGGTAATAGTCGTCGAACACCTGCTCGCGGTGCAGCACGCTGTCTTGGCGCAGCTTGAGCAGGTAGTCGGAGGGTGGGGCCTGGTGGGTGCGATCGCCGTATAGATCTAAAAAAGCCCGCCGACTACAGCGCTGGTAGTGAAATAGCACATCGTCAGTGAGCCAGCGAATTAGCGATTGAGCTTTAGGAACGACCACCTCAGCCGAAAGCTCCAGGGGGCTTTGTGGGCCACCCCCTGTCACCGCGTTTTGGCTCAGGGGGTGGCTAACAGACAAGAGGAGTTATGCAGCTGCTGCTAAAAAACAGAGAAACAGGTTGCTGAAGCTGGGTTCTACAGGGCAAAGTGCCCTGCATCAACCGACAGCGAAGTGTATAAGCAGATCTAGATGCCCAAAACTTCAGCGGTCTACCTTGACGACCGCTGGTTTTCTCGTGCTGAGGCCAGCTACAGCCCACGTTGACGAGAGACCCGTTGTTCAAATGCCCGTTGGTCAAATGCCCGTTGGTCAAGTAACAGTACCTATGCTCTCTCTAAGCATGTTATACCCTATCGAGGTTTTCCGGGGAAGGGTGAGCCAGAGGCGGCAGAGTCGCCTCTGGCGGGGCACTTGAGCCAGCTAAACTAGGGCTGGTGGTATAGGGTAAAGCAGAACCTGTACCCTAAATTTCTGGCTTTGGCGTGATTGATTCTCCTTCTCTGGCCACGATTGACAGTCTGATAACCCATCGGCAGGGGTTTCCTGCTTTAGATGGCAAGCAGTACTTTAACTACGGTGGCCAGGGGCCGATGGCCCAGACGACCCTAGAGGCTCTCTTTCAGTCCCACCGACAGATGCAGCAGCTGGGGCCGTTTTCGGGGGCAGCCAACCAGTGGGTGATAAGTGAGACCGCTCTGACCCGCGCCGCGATCGCCGCCGAGCTAAACACCCACGCCGACACCATTACCCTCACCGAAGACGTCACCGTAGGCTGCAACATTCCCCTCTGGGGCATTGATTGGCGGGCGGGCGACCATATTTTGCTGTCAGACTGCGAGCACCCCGGCGTGATCGCCGCCGTGCAAGAAATCTGCCGTCGCTTTGACGTCACCTACAGCCTTTGCCCGATCTTAGAAACAGTCAACGGCGGCAACCCGGTGGAGGTGATAGCGAATCACCTGCAACCCAACACCCGGCTGCTGGTGATCAGCCACATTCTTTGGAACACGGGCCAGGTGCTGCCTCTGGAGAGCATCGTCAACGCCTGCCATGACCGCCCCACCCCGGTGCTGGTGCTGGTGGATGCCGCTCAGTCGGTGGGGTCGCTGCCGCTGGATCTGCCTGCCCTAGGGGTTGATTTCTACGCGTTTACGGGCCACAAGTGGTGGTGCGGCCCCGCTGGGTTGGGAGGGCTTTACGCGCGCCCCGAAGCGATGGAGCAGATTGCCCCCACCTTCATTGGCTGGCGAGGCATTACCACCGATGCCGCCGCCAACCCCACCGGCTGGAAGCCCAACGGCCAGCGGTTTGAGGTGGCCACGTCGAACTATGCGCTGCTGGGGGGGCTGAGAAGTGCGATCGCCCACCAAAACCAGTGGGGCACCTCCACCCAGCGCCACCAGCGCCTCATAGCACTCAGCCAGCGGCTGTGGACTCAGCTGCAAGAGCTGCCCCAGATTCGCCCTGTGCGCCATACCTCGCCCGACTCTGGCCTGGTGTCATTTTGGGTGCTAGAAAATGGCGAACCCTCCCCTCGCTGGCACAAGCATCTGGTCGATCAGCTAGAGACCGAGGGGATATTTCTCCGCACCCTGCAGGCCCCCAACTGCGTGCGGGCCTGCACCCACTACCTGACCCTAGAATCTGAGGTGGATGAGTTGGTGGAGTGCATCCAAACAACGCTGTAAAGGGAGCTGGGCTAAAGATCTAAGGGGTCTGGCCGCATCCATGGTCGTAACCCGATCAGCTAGAATCAGAATCCTAGGATCTAATCGATCTAATCCCGCAGCCCAGTACTTGACTAAGCTAACTGTGAAGGGTTCTGGAGGTTTGGGTTTTTAAGTTCAACATAGCCTCGCAAGCTGCCACGTAGGTTTGCGGGTCAGCTGTTCGTGGGGGGTGCCAGCACCTGCGGGCAATGCCAAGATTGTCGAGTTCTGCGTGGTCACCGTTCTACTGAACGACTTAGTGGATGAAGTGTCTTGGTGCGATCATTCCTCGTGAATCGTAATCCGTGTTTGCTAACAGGCTTAAGTCGGCATGGGCAGTGTTAAGAAGCCTCTGCAAATAAGTCCTTTGTAAAGGTGCTTATCCGTTAAATGTGCTGGATGAGCACCTCATCTCCAGGATTAACTCTCAGATGGGTTGAATAAAATTCCAAAAACCAAGACTTATCCAGTACATATCCTGTTTAATGTCTTAAGATTTGGATGTTATCTTATGAGCCTGCTACGTGAGGCCGATACTAGGAGGTCTCACATGGCAAAATCTGAGGTTTGAATACATAGTTAGGCTACTCTAGGTCATCTGTTGAGAAAGTGGCTTGAAAGCTACTGACTGAGGCAATATATAACTTCCTCCTAATCGTATAACTTCCTCCTATCGTAGATTTGATGCTATCCCATAAATCTAGCTAGTGGAGCAAGTTGTTGTCTTGATCGGTAAAGCCGCTACGGAGACCAAAGTTTGGGAGTTCTCGTGTATCATTCAAAAAACTCAAGGTGAATTGAGCGAGCAATGCAGATGATCGAAGAAGGAACCAGCCGAAAAACCAAACCCACTGTACTCGATATTTTTTGTGGGGCCGGGGGGATGAGTTTAGGGTTTAAAGAGGCTGGGTGCCAAATCTTAGGTGGAATTGACCAAAACTGCTATGCAATTGATACTCATCATAAAAACTTTCCTACTGCTAGATTGAAATTAGCACCTCAAGATATCCGTGATCTTCATGATCTCGATCAGCTGTGCTTGAATCCTGGTGAAGTAGATATTTTAGTGGGTGGACCACCCTGTCAAGTTTTCTCACGGGTTGGCATTGGCAAGATGAGAAAACTGGGTAGAGATTTGGAGTCCGACCATAGAAATTATTTGTACACGGAACTCGTAAGGTTTGTTGCTAAGATCCCAGACGAGAAATCAAGTTTTAAAAGCAAAACTGATAGTTAGCATCTTAGAGTAAGGAGAAGCAATGTACGGTTCGCTACAAAATCTCATGCTTTCCACCATGCAAAATATGCCAGCGACAGCCGTTGGCATGAGTGCTACGGAGTTATGGTATACAGATCGTCGCGCCTACACCATTACCCGCATCAGCAAGTCAGGTAAGACATTTTGGATGACACAGGACAAAAATATCGGAGATTTTGAAATTCGTGTGTATTTTTCAAAATCTAAAGACAAGTGGATTTCAAAAGGCGGATTTACTGTTTTGGTCGGTATTCATGATCCGTACACTGATCCTAATTTTTAAATTTGAACTTCTTTATCTTGACTATCTCAATAGAACTTTAGAGTTTGGATAGTACTTCTAATACCGATTCAGGTATAACTTGAGATAATTCAAATGATATCACCATTGGAGCATTGCTAGTTACTAGGGAAACATTGGCAATTCCCATATAATAAGCCTCTTGGTGAGAACCAGGCTGAATAAATAAATGAAGTATGTTATTCCGCTCTTTATGTTCAGTAATTTCTCGTCCTGCTTCATTGTCCTGACGTTGTTTATTCTGACTTTGCCAAGAGAAATGGTTATTGTCTAAAAATCTGTTCTGATACTGAAATTTTACTTTTGCTCCAGTGGTATCTATTTTTGCGATCAAGACAATATGATTATTGGGTAATTTGATAACTCCACTATTATGCTTTGCTGGATCGTACTGTAATCCAAAGTAATTGATGATTTCTGAACGCTTATACTGAGCATAGAGCGTCAGATCTTCTGGTTTTCTTAGAATCCCACAATGCCGCAGAGAGTAATCATTAGATAAGGTGTATAGAATTCTATTCTCTACGCTTTCTGCTAGATTTTGACTTTTCTTAAGCTCACTCTCAATTTCAGGAACAAATTGATTATTTGAGAATAAATTAGGAAGTTTCTTTTCGAGTGTCATGAATGCTTTTCCATAATTTCCATCATCATCAGGCTTTTCAATAGCCCAGTGAGGATACTTGATGAAAAACTCATGGAACCCTTGATCAACATTATTTGGGAAGTAGCAAATTGCCCAGAGTAGAGCGTATGGTGTAACTCGTTGTGCTTGCCAATCTGTTTCCACAACTTTCAGAAAATTATAAACTAATTCAATATTTTTGATTCGCAGTTCCCAATTTGTAGCATCATTCATTGCAATTCGGCAATCTAGCCAGCTTCCAAATACCTGTTTGAATTCTTTCATGCTTGGCATATCATCGCGGATCACAAGATCTACTAGTTTAGGAGGATAATTAAGCTCAAGTTTCAAACGCTCGTAGGCTTCCCTACAAATATCTGTTTTGGTTTTAGATAGATTTTTGATTTTTAGAAGCATCTCTTTAGTTCGATCTTCTAAAATAATTTCACAGTGCTTTGGTGGAGCAATCCCTAAATCATCTATCTCACGCCTACCTAAAATGACATGAGGATCATTAAGAGCTTTCAGACTCAGCCAAGCGTTTTTATGATGCCCAACAAAATCAATCACAATTAGAACCTCAATGTCAGGATAAAGCCTTAACCCTCTTCCTAATTGTTGTAGAAATAGCATTGGGGATTCTGTTGGACGGAGAAACAAAACACTATTTATTTCTGGAATATCAACACCTTCGTTAAGAACTTCCGAAACAAACAGCCATTCTAAAGAATTATTTGAATCAGAAAAGTTTCCGTAGATTTCTCGACGTTTATCAGGGCTGGTTTTTCCAGTGACCGCTTCACTTACAAAACCTCTTCTATTGAAAGCATCAGCCATAAATTCAGCATGACGTACACCAGCACAGAATCCTACCGTAGTTCGCTTTTTCCCATCAAAACCCTTCTCAAGAGCATGATTTAGGATGGCATCTACTCTTTCTTCTAAAATCAATGCGTTCTCAAGCTCGGTAGGATCAAACTTTCCACTGCGCCATTTTATGTTTTCATAATCGATCAACTCATCAGCAATACCAAAGTAATGAAAGGGAAGCAACCAGTTTCGATTAATTGCTTCCGGCAAACGAACCTCATAGGCGATGTTGTATTGGCAAATTTCGAGTACATCATGTCCATCTTGTCTCTCAGGTGTTGCTGTGAGTCCCAAAAGAAATTTAGGCTGAACACAATTTAAAATTTTCCGATACGAAGATGCAGCAGCATGATGAAATTCATCAATCACAACATAATCGTATTCTTGATTAACCAAATCCTGATTTTTAGCTTGAGATAAACTTTGAATAGTTGCAAAAACAAAATTCGCCTTTCCTGGGCTTTTACCACTTGCTAGAATTCCAGTAACAGCATTGCTTCCAAAAACTTTCCTGAATGTTTCTTCAGCTTGAGTCAAAAGTTCTTCACGATGGGCAATAAATAACACACTGCCGGATTTAAGCACCTTTGCATCGAACGCAGCTAAAAAGGTCTTTCCCAATCCTGTAGCGGCGATAACAACTGCTCTTTTTTTACCTTCTTCTCGAAATTTATCCAATGCCTTGAGAGCTTCAACCTGTGCGGCATTTGGCTCGCAAAGCTCATTCAAGTTTTGTTTGGATGCAGAGACACCAGTGAATACAGAATTTTCCTTTGATCTTTTATATTTATCTTTATAGGCTTCCAGAACTGTTTGAGTAAGCGGAAAAACATCATCTCTATTCCAGAGTTTATAAAAGTTTTCTCTACTTTCCTGAATGATGTCTGAATGAGTATGCTTTAAATTCCACTCAATATTTGTTGCAATTCCACCTTTAGTTAAATTCGACGATCCAACCCAACAGTACGCAGAAAGATCTTGAGTATTGAAGAAATAGAATTTTGTGTGAAAGCCAGTTAATCCATCCTGAAGCCTCAGCTCAATTTTTGCAAGCTTCATCAAAGCTTCTAAAGCTTCTGGCTGCGTAACATTTAGATACGTGGAGGTTAATAACTGAAGTTTTCCTTGTCTCTCAAGAAACGTATTTAATTCCTTAAACAAAAGGCTTAAGCCACTAAACCTCAAGAATGAAACACAGATTGCAGCTTCGTCTGAAGTAGTTAACCCTTGTCTGAGTACATCAACCATTCGAGGAGACTGAGGTAAGTTTAGAACTGTGTTGGGCGACATTTGGCTCACATCTTGGCTATCTTCATACATATTATTCCCAATATAGAAGGAAATGGCCTCTGTCATCGTTTCGGCCACCTACGACCACCCATGCATAGTTCGCCTGAACTACTAAACTCCAAAACCTTGTTCCACAAGGGCTACGGCTTCCTGGGGACTAAGCTTGCTTAGTCTGAGTGGCCGAAACGATGATTAACGCCCACAGTTAATTCACAGTCGGCGTAGCCAACTTAGCCATGTACGCCTATTTCTCTTCACTGATGGGCTAACTACATTACATGCTAAGAAAAATCAAGACATAGATGGAGTAAGTTATTCGTTCAATATTTGGGATCTTCGTCGAACCTATCGCTGCGTTACATCAGGGCAAAAAAGAGAAGCGATTGAAATTAGTTTTGAAACTCAGTATGGCTCTGTCATTCCCTGTCTTTCTATGCCAGAATCCCAAGCAGACTACCGGGCTTATGTTGCTATCATTCCCGGTGAAATTCTCTGCAAAATCTATGCTAAATATGGATCAAGACTATTAGAACGCAATGTACGCTCCTTCTTACAGGCAAAAGGCAATGTCAATAAAGGTATTCGTCAAACAATCCTGAGAGAACCCCACCGTTTCCTTGCTTATAACAACGGAATTTCTGCAACTGCTGAGGCAGTGAAACTTGTCGATTTACCCAACGGTGGAAAAGGGATTGCTGAAATTCGTGATCTCCAAATCGTCAATGGCGGACAGACTACAGCTTCTCTCTATCAATCTGTCCGCAAAGACAAAGCAGATATTTCTGGGATTTACGTTCAGACCAAGTTGACTGTGGTAGATCGTGATCGCATGGATAAAATCGTTCCTCTGATCTCTCGATACGCCAATAACCAAAATAAGGTTAATGAAGCTGATTTCTCCGCTAACGATCCATTTCACATTCGTATCGAAGAACTCTCGCGTACTATTTGGGCACCTGCCGTTGATGGAACGCAACGTCAAACTCGGTGGTTCTATGAACGGGCTCGGGGACAGTACGCTGATGCCAAGACTCGTGAATCAACCCCTGCCAAACAAAAGGCTTTTACGCTTACCCATCCGAATACTCAAAAATTCACTAAAACCGATCTTGCAAAATTTGAATACACTTGGGATCAACTTCCTCATGTTGTCAGCCTAGGTGCCCAAAAAAACTTTGCTAAGTTCACAGTTGGCTTGATAGAAAAAAGTCACTCTGAGCCAGATGAAACTTACTTTACTCACCTCATTGCGAAAGCTATTTTATTCAAAAGTACAGAGAAGATCGTCCAGAGTGAGAAGTTTGGCGGTTATCGTGCAAATATTGTGACCTATACTCTGGCGTATCTAAGTAATAAAACTCAACAAGGTGTAGATCTAAATCAGATTTGGAAGAAGCAAAGCCTTACACTGTCTCTTCAACAGGTAATTCGAATGATTTCGAGAGAAGTCCATCGAGTAATCACAAAACCACCAGATTGTCGTAACGTTACAGAGTGGTGTAAGAAGGAGTCTTGCTGGAAGGCTATTCAGGGGATTTCTACTGAGGCAGTCAAAGGTTCTTGCCTGACAATTTAATTATGAATTTAGTGCGCTTGCAAGCCCGCATTATGCCTGATCTAAAGTAAGTAATTGCTGGGCTGTCTAACAAACTTGATGCAGATTTTATGGTGTTATTGTTGAGGGTTCAAGGTTATCTGCCACTGCACAACTTCATCGTTAGCTAGCTCCACGCAAAGCTGTTGCACTCTTTCTTGAAAGTCGGGCATGGACGTCATGGACTTTTAAGGATTGCTGGCCGGTCACGGCATTTGTGTTCACTACGACGTGGATGACCTTGATCAGGATGTTCAGCGTGATCAGGGCTGGTTAAGGTTGTTGCCAGAGTCCCCACTCCACCGACCCGCTAAGATTGATTATGTCTGGCCATTGTTGCGTCACCTATTGAGTTACAGCCTGCATGAGCGCTTCCGTTGATTTTGTGGATGATTACGATGTGGTGGTGGTGGGGGCTGGCCACTCGGGCTGCGAGGCGGCTCTGGCCTCGGCGCGTTTGGGCTGTCGCACGCTGCTGATCACCCTCAACCTCGACAAAATTGCCTGGCAGCCCTGCAACCCTGCGGTGGGTGGCCCTGCCAAGTCGCAGCTCACCCACGAGGTCGATGCCCTGGGGGGCGAAATTGGCAAAATCGCCGATCGCACCTACCTGCAAAAACGCATTCTCAACAGCTCGCGCGGCCCCGCCGTGTGGGCGCTGCGGGCGCAAACCGACAAGCGCGAATACGCCGCCGTGATGAAAACCATCGTCGAAAACCAGGAGAATCTGGTGATTCGCGAGGGCATGGTGACCGATCTGGTGCTCGGCCCCAACGACGAGGTGGTGGGGGTCGAGACCTACTTTGGCATGGCCTTTAAATGTAAGGCGGTGATTCTCACCACCGGCACTTTTTTGGGCGGCACCATCTGGATTGGGGCCAAATCGATGGCGGCGGGCCGGGCCGGGGAGTTTGCTGCCATTGGCCTTACCGACACCCTCAACCGGCTGGGCTTTGAAACCGGGCGGCTGAAAACCGGCACCCCGGCGCGGGTAGATCGCCGCTCGATCAATTTTGATGTGCTCGAGCCCCAGCCCGGCGACACCGACCTGCGCTGGTTTAGCTTTGACCCCGAGGCCTGGGTTGAGCGCGAGCAGATGCCCTGCCACCTCACCCGCACCACCGCCGCCACCCACCAGCTGATTCGCGACAACCTGCATCTGTCGCCGATCTACGGTGGCTGGGTTGATTCTAAAGGCCCCCGCTACTGCCCCAGCATCGAAGACAAGATCGTCCGGTTTGCCGACAAAGACAGCCACCAGATTTTTTTAGAACCCGAAGGGCGCGACATTCCTGAGATCTACGTGCAGGGCTTCTCGACGGGGCTGCCTGAAAATCTTCAGCTCGCCATGCTGCGCACCCTGCCGGGGCTAGAGCGCTGCACCATGCTGCGCCCCGCCTACGCCGTGGAGTATGACTATCTGCCCGCCACCCAGTGCTACCCGACGATGATGACCAAGCGGGTGGAGGGGCTGTTCTGCGCAGGCCAGGTGAATGGCACCACCGGCTATGAGGAGGCGGCAGCCCAGGGCTTTGTGGCCGGGGTCAACGCGGCGCGGCTGGTGGGCGGCCAAGATCTCATCGTCTTTCCCCGTGAGCACAGCTACATTGGCACTTTGCTCGACGACCTCTGCACCAAGGACCTGCGAGAACCCTACCGGATGCTGACCTCGCGCTCTGAGTACCGGCTGCTGCTGCGCTCAGACAATGCCGATCAGCGCCTCACCCCCCTGGGCCGCGAGATTGGGCTAATCGGCGATCGCCGCTGGGAGCTTTTTACCCGCAAGTACGGCAATATTGCCGCCGAAAAAGATCGTCTACAGGTCACCCGCGTCAAAGAGCACGATCAGCTGGGCCAACGCATTGTCGCCGACACCGACCAGCGGATCAAAGGGTCGATTACCCTGGCCGACCTGCTGCGCCGTCCGGGGTTTCACTATGGCGACCTCGACCGCTATGGCCTGGGAAATACCGAACTAATGCGCGAAGAAAAAGAAGGAGCCGAAATCGACATCAAGTATTCGGGCTACATTCAGCGGCAGCAAAACCAAATCGACCAGGTGGCTAGAAACACCAACCGCAAGCTGCCTGAGTCTTTGGACTATGCAACCATCGAAACCCTCTCGAAAGAGGCCAGGGAAAAGCTCAACCAGATCAAGCCCCTGACCGTGGGCCAGGCTTCGCGCATTGGCGGTGTTAACCCGGCGGATGTGAATGCGCTGCTGGTGTATTTGGAGCTGCGATCGCGCCGCGAGCACCCAGCCCAGCCCGTCGGCGCAAAGTCTTAGACCATCCCCTAGCGCAGCAGCTGAGCGATCATGCGGTTGGCCTGGGCTTCGTAGCTGCCGCCAAACAGGGTGAAGTGGTTGAGCACGTGGTAAAGGTTGTACAGCGTTTTGCGGGTGGCATAGCCGGCATCGAGCGGATAGGCGGCGTTGTAGGCCCCATAGAAGGCTTCAGGAAAGCGGCCAAACAGCTCGGTCATGGCGATGTCTACCTCGCGATCGCCGTAGTAGGTTGCCGGGTCTAAAATCACCGGCTCACCGTCGGTCGTCACCGCCGCATTGCCCGACCACAGATCGCCGTGCACTAGGGCCGGGGCCGGGTCGTGGCCCGCCAGCAGATCGGGCAGCACCATCAGCAGCTCGTGCTGGCGCGGAAACCGCCCGCCGCGACGGCCCGCCAGGCGAAACTGATGGCGCAGCCGGTGCTCGCGGTAAAACTCTAGCCAGGTAGCCGTCCAGGGGTTGGGCTGGGGGGTGGCACCAATGGTGTTGGTCTGCCGCCAGCCAAAGCCCTGCTCACTGGTGACCCGGTGCATCGCCGCCAGCCTCTCACCCATGGCCCCCCAGGCATCGCCGCCGCCGCCCAGCTCCAGCCATTCCATAGCGATGTAGGCCGACCCCTCGACGGTGCCCCAGCAGAGGGGCTGGGGTACGCGAATGGTCTGACTCTCGTACATATCCTTCAGGCCTCGGGCCTCGGCCTCAAACATGGCGATCTGAGAGGCCTGGTTGAGCTTAATAAAAAATGACCGATTGCCGTCGCTGATCTGGTAGGCCTGGTTAATACAGCCACCCCCCACTGATCGCCGCTCTTGAACGGCAAAGGCGGTGCCAGTCTTAGCGCTGATCTGCTGGGCGATCGCACTCCACATGGTCACCCCCCTAGACCGCAGGCCGCAGCGCCATCACCCCGTAGGCATCGCCAGAGAGATAGGTCTGCGCCGCCTTGAGCACGTCTTCTACCCCGAGCTGTTGAATGTAGGCAGGGTAGTTGAGGCCGTCGGCAATGCTTCCTGTGAGGGTGTGATAGTAGCCGTACAGCCCAGCGCGATCGCTCGGGGTTTCGTTGGCAAAAATAAACCGATTGGCCACCTGGGTTTTGACCCGCTGCAGCTCTGCCTGGCTCACCGGCTGCTGCCTGACGGTGTGAATGTGCTGGGCGATCGCCGCTTCCACCGGCTCCAGATGCTCAGCGGGTAGCTGCGCCGACACCATAAACACCCCCTGGTGGGCCAAGGTCATGTTGCTACAGCTAATACCAGTCACCAGTTTGCGGTCTTCACGCAGGTCGCGCACCAGGCGCGAGGTCAGCCCCCGCCCCAAAATCGAAGCCAGCACATCTAGCCCGTAGGTGTTGGCTAGCTGGGTTACCCCCGGCACCCGCCAGGTCATCACCAGGCGCGCCTGGGTCAGCACCGGGTCGGCGTGGTCAGCCCGTCGCACCGCCGCAAAGGCTGGCTCTAGCTCTCCGGGCAGCAGCGGCTTAAACCGCTCTATCGATGCGGTAGCCGCCGCCGCATGGCGCTGGGCCATGGCCTGCTCAAACCCCTCCGCCACGGTGGCTATTAGCGTCTCCACCGGCAGGTTGCCCACCGCCACCGCCGTCATATTCTGCGGCTGGTACCAGGTAGCGTGAAACTCGCGCATCTGCTGGGCCGTTAGCCCCTCAACCACCGCAGTTGGCCCCAGCACAGGCCGACGGTAGGGCAGCCGGTCAAACACCAGCTCCATGGTGCGGGCGTAGGTGCGGCGGCGCGGGTTGTCGTCGGCGCGGCGAATCTCTTCTAAAATCACCGGGCGCTCTCGCTCAAAGTCATGATCGCTAAGGCGCGGGGCCATCACCATTTGAATTTGTAGGGGCGCTAGGGCGGCAAAGTCTTGGGGGGCCGTGGTGACGTAGTACTTGGTGTAGTCTTGGCTGGTGGCCGCGTTGGTAAAGGCACCTCGATCTTCGACCCGGCGCTCAAACTCGCCACACTGAAGCTGCTGGGTGCCCTTAAAGATCATGTGCTCTAGAAAATGGGCCATGCCGTTGATGGCATCGCTCTCCACCGCCGAGCCAACCCGCAGCCACAGACTCAGATTGACCACCTCCAGGGGCATTTGTTCAGCGATCACCGTTAGGCCGTTGGGCAGGCGGCGAATGGTGGGTGACATCAGACAAGAAGGCAAATCGGCCGTCGCTGAGAGCAAAGCCATAGAAGCTAACAACCTGTAGACACGTTTGAGCAGTTAAGCAGAAGACATATTAAAGCTTTGAGTATCTTAACAACTGAATCGCCCACCGGGAAAAATCCCGCTGCGGCTCCGCTCCTGTAAGCAACTACCTCCTTGGCCGCCAGGAGCACCAGAGGAAGGGGCTGTTTTCTGATATCTGGGCCAAAATGGTAGAACTTAATAGCCCATTATCCTGAAAGTATTGTAAATTCCTGGTGTGGGCACTGCTCCGGGGAGGTCAGATGGGAACCTGGATAAAAGAAACAGACATTGCAATTTATCTGATGCAGGGAGGTTACTGGATCTCTCGCATCACCAAATATCCCTCCAACGCCAACCCCAAAGAGCAGGTGGTGAACATTGGCAGCGTCAAAACCTGGTTTTTGCGCAGCGACTATCCTCGCGCCATGACGGTGTCGATTGGTACCGGTGCGCCAGAGCCTCAGCCGATGCCGCCGCCGCCCCC
>QBMN01000061.1 GCA_003241845.1 Shackletoniella antarctica
GGGCTGGGGTCGGGGAACCTGGGCCAGCTGCTGTTTGACCTGGTTGAGGTCTTGGTTGAGTTCGCGAATGCGGCGCGACAGCAGGCGAATGACGTTGACAGCAATGCCCGGCGTTTCGTCGATCGCATCGTAGAGCTGCTGCTGGGTCAGCACCAGGCAGGCGCAAGCCTCTAGGGTGGTCACCGAGGCGGAGCGGGGTTCGGCGTCAAACACCGACATTTCACCAAAGCAGTCGTCGGTTTTGAGCTGGGCCACCTCCTGCCCGCCAATGTGTACGCTCACCCGCCCCGACACCATGATGTACATCGAGCGCCCTTCCTTACCTTCGGTAATGATGGTGTAGCTGCTTTCGTAGAACACCTCATCCATCACCGAGGCCAGCCGCACTAAAAAGTCGTCCCTCAGCTCTCTAAAGATGGGTACGTTGCGGACAAAGAGAAGTCGTTCGACGCTGTTTAACATACGAGGTTTAACAAATATCTCAATCACACTGGCCCCAGCGGCAGGCGCTAGCCGGGCTGGCTGGGCTCCAAATTATAGGTGCTGATCAGCTGTTTGACCTGGGCTAGCACCAGGCGGTCAGCGTCTTGCTCCATTAGGGGCAGCAGTTCTCTGAGGGCGCGGGGAGAGGCCACCGCCAGGTAGCCCAGCACCGCCTCGCGCACAAAGCCCGTGGGGTGCTGCAAGAGGGCGATGGTGTGCTCGGCAGTGAGGTTCCAGCGCTCTACCCGAGCCAGGTGAAAGCAGCAGGCTATGGCCCAGTCTGACAGAAAGTTGCGCAGGTCGAGCAGCTGCCGCAGGCGATCGCGCGGCGGCTGCGGCTCGTAGGAAATCAGGGCCGTAGCGATCGCCAGGCGCTTGAGCTTTTCGGCATCGGGGCGGCGATCGAGCAAGATCAAAATTGACCGCTTGTTGGCCACGTCTACCACCGTGTCGAGAATCTCAATACCCCTGGCCCAGCGGGCGGCAGACCCGCCCAGACTGACCTGGGCCGCCTGAATGGCGGTGGCGGGCGACACAAACCGCAGCAGCATAAACAACCGCTCGGTGGCGTCGGCCTGTAGACCGTCGAGGGCCTCGCGCAGCAGGTCGGCTTCGGTGCCCGCCACCCGATTTGGAGCCAGATCGACCTTGGCGGCTAGAATCTGACTCGCAAAGGCTAGCTCAGTGTTGAGCAACGCTTCGATGCCGCTGCGGCCCAGCATGCTGTCTAGGGCGACATCAATCAGGGTTGACCGTTTTACTCCCACCTCTTGGTAAAGGCTGAGCAAAATTCGCAGAATGTGGCGGCGGGTGCTGCCCCAGGTGGTGATCAGGTTTTGAATCAAAAATTCTAGGGCGGGCAGGGTGCCAATGTTGCCGATTACCTGCCAGGCCTGGTTGCGCAGGTGGTCGGGGCGATAGCCGTCGAGGGCCAGATCTTGGAGCATGGGCAGAGCCTCGTTGCCCAGACGAGTGAGGGCGATGACGGCGGCCTCGCGGGTCGATTTATATTGCAGCGCCTTGAGCAGAGAGGGGTAGTACTTGGTGTACTGGGTGGCGGCGATCGCATCCAGCAGCGCCCGCCGCACCCGCAGGGAAGGATCTTGCAGCAGATCGTCGATATGTATACTGAGCGACTCCATATAGTCGGCTTCGCCCAGGGCGCGGCAGCCCATCACCCGCTCGCGTTCTTCATCATGCACCAGCATTTTGCGCAGGGTGGCGATGGCCTCGACCCGGTCTTGACTGATACCGCGCCGCAGCATCAGCGATGCGGCCGTGCCCCGCACCACCGCATCGACCTCAGGCTGAAGGTAGGGGCGCAGGTCGTTGATGTCAGAGCTCTCCTGGGTGAGCCACACGTAGCGCAGGGCCAGGGCCAAAATCTCGGGAAGCTGGTTGGGCACCTCTAGCAGAGCCTGCACCTGGTCAATGTAGGCCGGGTTGGGGTGCTCTAGCATGGCCTCTAGGCTCTGGCGCTGGAGGGCAGGAGCCAGGTCGGCCAGGCGAGGAGCTAGCACCTCGCCCACGTTTTTGGGGTCAATGTGGCTGAGCAGCTCAATGCACGATCGCTTATTGGCCTCTAGCCCCGGCTTCTCGATCTCTTCGATAAAGGCCCGCTTGAGCGCCCGCAGGTTGGCGTCTGAGAAGGTCAGCAGGCCCCGCTCGGCCCCCTGCACCAGCAGGTTGAGGTAGCGCGATCGCAGCAGCAGCATAATGCCAAACCACACCAGCGCCGCCGCGATCGTACCCACCAAAAACAACCGTCCCTGGGCCAGCACATCGGTCAACCCCAGGCGTCTGCACAGGGCCAGGGTGAGCAAAATTGCCACCCCCGTACCACCCATCGACAGCGGCTCGGCAATGCCCCCCACCCACGACTGCACCGTGCTGCGCACCTGGTCAGAGATGGGCTGAAACAAAATTGGCCGGGTCGTTGCCACCAGGGTATAGCGCAGCCACTCATCAAAAAACTTCAGCACCACCACCCCCACAAACAGCGCCGGGGCGCCCAGCCAGCCTGGGTAGCTAATCGCCAGGGTCGCCATGCCAATGGCAAAAATCACCGTAGGCAGCACCAGGGCCACCCTAAACACCCCCTCCCGCTCAATCAGCCGGCTAGAGGTAAACCACTGGGTAAACAGCTCGATCAGCCCCAGCACGCCGCTAAAAAAGCCCAAAAAAGCGGCAATGGTCTCTACCTCTAGGCCCCCCTCTAGCTGGCTGAGAAACTGAAACTCAATGGAAAACGCCAGCATTTGCGCCAGCACAAAAAACGAAAACAGCAGCACTACGTACTGTCGAATCGGCCCCTGGAGCTGCTGGCGCGATTTAAAGCTCTCCACCGCCTCGGCATCTTCGGCCTGGCGCATAGGCGAATCGGGAAACGCATGCTCGTAGTTACGGCTGAGGTGCAGCAAAATACCCGCCCCAACCACCATCACCACAAAGGAGAGCAGCAGCACGTTTTGCAGCCCGATCAGCCGCAGCAGCAGGTACACCGAGAAGCCGCTGATCACATCGGCCACCAGGTTGCCGCTGCTGATAATCGGAAACGCCCGCTTAATTTCGCGAATGTTAAACAGCTGATTGGCCGTCACCGACAGGTTGAGGTCGTTCAGCCCGTAGATCGCTTCAATCCACAGCCGCATAGAAAACACCATCGGGGCCGCCAGCAGGGGCACCGACAGCCCCCAGTAGAAGCCCAAGATCGGCAGGGCCATCAGCAGCGCGATGATCACAATCACCCAGCGCAGCGGAAACAGCCGCTGTAGCCAGGAGTAAATCACGCTCAGCCCCAGCCCCACCCCGGCACTAAAGATGTAGATCCAGGGCAGGCTAGCCGCACCGTATTCACCCAAAAATAGCGCCGCCGAACTCACCTCTAGCCACAAAATACCCATGGAGGTGGCGGTGTAGAACGCGAACATCAGCAGGGTGCGATCTTCATCCCCAGGACGCAGATTGATTAAGTCGAGAAACCGCCCCCGCAGGGACTGAATTTCTTGAGTTGGGCCAGATAAACTCATGCCAGATGCAGTGACGGTGCGCTAGTGCCTCAAGGATACCCAATTCGCGGGATGTGGGCCTGTGGGTGAGGTAGCTGGGGTAGGTGAGGGGGGTGAGAGGCGGCAAAGAGCAGTTCTAAGGCAGGGCTTTTCGAGATATTATTGAGGCTTGCGACACTAAGCCCAGCTCGGAATCTGTCGTTTTCCTCCAGGCCGAACTCCACGGCTGGACTTGATAGGGTTTAGTTTGTCTGCGGCCAGCTTTAGCGCTGGCTCTATACTCAATATTTCTAGGCTCCAATCAGGCTCCAATGACTAACTCTTCTTCTACGTTCCCCGGTTCGGCTACAGCCCCTCAGCAGGCCCCTCAGCAAGCCCCTCAGCAGGCCATGAAACACACCCTTTCTGTCATGGTTGAAGACGAGGCCGGGGTGCTGAGCCGCATTGCCGGTCTGTTTGCCCGGCGGGGATTTAACATTGAGAGCCTAGCGGTAGGGCCAGCAGAGACTTTGGGAATTTCTCGCATCACCATGGTGGTGCCGGGCGATGACGCGGTGATTGAGCAGCTGACGAAGCAGCTCTACAAGCTGATCAACGTGATCAAGGTCAACGACATCACCGATACGCCCTGTGTGGAACGCGAGCTGATGCTGCTCAAGGTCAACGCCACCAGCACCAGTCGTTCTGAAATCATTGAATTTGCCCAAATTTTTCGGGCGCGGGTGGTCGATGTGTCGGAGGATTCTCTCACCCTGGAGGTGGTGGGCGACCCCGGCAAAATGGTGGCCATTGTGCAGGTGCTAAATCGGTTTGGCATTCGCGAGATTGCCCGCACCGGCAAAATTGCCCTGCCCCGAGAGTCGGGGGTCAACACCGAATATCTCAAGTCTCTCGAACGCAAGTTTCAGTAGAAATTTCAGTAAGAGTTTCAGTTAAGCCTCTCAGTACAAGTCTCAGTAAGGGTAGCAACTCGCTATGACTGCTCAAACCACGATTCCGGTCGTAGTCAACGGGGCCTACGGCAAAATGGGCCGCGAAGTAATTAAGTCCGTTGACCAGGCTGAGGATATGACCCTGGTGGGAGCGGTCGGCAAAAATCCTGAGCTGCTGGGCCAGGATATTGGCGAAGTAATTGGCTACAAGCCTCTAGAAGTACCGATCATGAACGATCTGGAGGCGACCCTGGTGGCGGCCCAGAGCGATGGGCTGGCGGTGATGGTTGACCTCACCCATCCCGACAGCGTGTATGAGTCGGTGCGGGCGGCGATCGCCTATGGTGTGCGCCCGGTGGTGGGCACCACGGGCCTGAGCAACCAGCAGATTCGCGACCTGGCGGAGTTTGCCGACAAGGCCAGCATTGGCTGCCTGATCGTGCCGAACTTTTCCATTGGGGTGGTGCTGATGCAGCAGGCGGCTCAGCAGGCGGCTCAGTATTTTGACCATGTGGAGATTATCGAGCTGCACCACAACCAAAAGGCCGACGCCCCCAGTGGCACAGCGGTGCAGACCGCCCAAATGCTGGCGGAGGTGCAACCATCCTTTAACGCTCCTCTAGTCAAAGAGACTGAGACCATCGCCGGGGCGCGGGGCGGTACGACCCCCGAGGGCATCAACATCCACAGCGTGCGGCTGCCGGGGCTAATCGCCCACCAGGAAATCTTGTTTGGTTCGCCGGGGCAGCTTTACACCCTGCGCCACGACACCAGCGATCGCGCTAGCTTTATGCCCGGCGTGCTGCTCTGTGTTCGCCGGGTAATGGCGCTCAAGTCGCTGATCTATGGCCTAGATAAGCTGCTGTAGGGTCTGGGGGGCTAGAGGTTTTACAGCTTTTGCTGCTGGCGGGCCAGGCGGCGCGATCGCACCCGCTGAATCAGCGGCAGGCTAACAAAATAGCTAGCCACCCCGGCGATAGTGCCCACCAGGGCGCTGCCCAGCATCAGCCGTACCGAAACCTCGGTGCCCATATCCATCCAGCTTTTGAGGGTGTCTAGGCCGCCAAAATTTTGGGCTGTGCCGCCCCCCAGCAGCCACGCCCCCACTTGATAGTTAAAGGCAAAAATAGGCACGTAGGTAAGCGGATTGCTCACCCAGGTAGCGGCAACAGCCATTAGCCGATTGCCCCGTAGCACGGTAGCCACCCCCACCCCCAGCAGAGTTTGAAAGCCAAACAGCGGAAAGCAGCCGGCAAAGACCCCCGACGCCACTCCCCGCGTCAGCTGTTCGGAGCTGCCCTGGAGTCGCAAAAAGCGCAGATACACATAGCGAAGCAGCCGCCGCCACTGAGGCCGGGACATTTTGCGCATTGAAGACGGTGGGCTAGGGGGCAAATCGACAGTGGTCATAGATGAGGTTACACCAGAAGTTAAGTATCCCTGATAGACCAGGGGCCCTGATAGACCAGGGGCCCTAATAGACCAGGGGATAGAAAGCAGCGGCAGCCATCGGCGCTGTCGTTCCAGGGGCCGTCTCCCCAGGGCTGTGTTCATAGGGCACCCACCAAAGGCTTGGTAGACTATCAGTGGAGAAGCTAGAACTATTCGACGGTTAAACCTTAAAAGCGCGTAAAGATTCTTTTCTATTCTACCCAGTAGATTGGGGGTTTATCAGGGGTTTATTTGACCGGCCCCAGGCTTCAACATCACTTCACCATGCAGGATAGAGGCTATGGACGGCGCGGCCGCTCAGAAAACTACGATATCCCCAGTTGCCCAGGGAGCACCCTCCCAAGGTGAGACGATTGTGGCGATTGCCACGGCCATTGCTCCCCAGCAGGGCAGTGTCGGCATTGTGCGGCTGTCGGGGGCTGAGGCGGTGGCGATCGCCCGCACTCTTTTCTACGTGCCCGGTCAGCAGCTCTGGGAGAGCCACCGCATTCTCTACGGCCAGGTGCGCGACCCCCACACCCGGCAGCCGGTGGATGAAGCCCTGCTGCTGCTGATGCTGGCCCCCCGCTCCTACACCCGCGAAGACGTGGTGGAGTTTCACTGCCACGGCGGGCTAATGGCGGTGCAGCAGGTGCTGGGGCTCTGCGTCGGCCAGGGAGCGCGGCTGGCTGAGCCGGGGGAGTTTACCCTGCGGGCGTTTTTGAACGGGCGGCTCGATCTGACCCAGGCCGAGGGGGTGGCCGATCTGGTGGCGGCCCAGTCGTCACTGGCGGCGAGAACGGCTCTAGCGGGGGTGCAGGGCAAGCTGACGGCCCCGATTCGCCAGCTGCGGTCAACCTGCCTCGACGTGCTGGCGGAGGTCGAGGCCCGGATTGACTTTGAGGACGACCTGCCGCCCCTGGATGAACCGGCGGTGCGGGGCCAGATCGCGGCGGTGCTGGCGGCGGTGGAGCGCTTTTTGGCCACCGCCGAGTCGGGAGAACTGCTGCGCACGGGGCTAAAGGTGGCGATTGTAGGCCGCCCCAACGTGGGCAAATCGAGCCTGCTCAATGCCTGGAGCCGCTGCGATCGCGCCATTGTCACCGATCTGCCCGGCACCACCCGCGATGTCGTGGAGTCGCAGCTGGTGGTGGGCGGCATTCCGATTCAGGTGCTCGATACGGCGGGCATTCGCGAGGCCAGCGACCCGGTAGAGCAGCTGGGTATTGCCCGATCGCGCCGGGTGGCCCAGGGGGCAGACCTGGTGCTGCTCACCATCGATGCCGCCGCCGGGTGGACTGACGACGATGCCGCGCTCTACGCGTCGGTGAACGACGGTCAGGCTGGGGGCGATCGCCCGCTGATTTTGGTGATCAATAAAGTTGACCTAGTGGCGGCCAACGCCATGGCTGAGCTGGTGCTGCCGCCCCTGCCCACGGTCCACACCGCCGCCGCCCAGCAGCAGGGCATTGAGGACCTGGAGCAGGCCATTCTCAGCGCCATCCACGCCGACAAACTCACCCCCGGCAATCTGGAGTTCACCGTCAACCAGCGCCAGGCGGCGGCGCTAGCCCAGACAATCCAGGCCCTGCACCAGGTGCAGCAGACCATCGAAAACCAGCTGCCCTTAGATTTTTGGACGATTGATTTAAGGATTGCGATCGCCGCCCTGGGCAGCATCACCGGCGATGAGATCACCGAGTCCATGCTCGACGAAATCTTTAGCCGCTTCTGTATCGGCAAGTAAGCCCACAATCCCCAGTTCTGCTGCCTAGCCAGTAGCGCCTAGGCAGCAGAACTGGGGTAGGTCGCCCAACCGTTCCCAATAGCGGGCAAGTGCAGATCCTCAGCTAGGGCTTTTTCATCGCCAGGGTGAGGCCATCGGCGATGGGCAATAGACTGGCGACCACGCGACTGTCGTGGTAGATCGCCGCGTTGAGGTCGCGCAGAATGCTGGTGCGCTTGTCTTGCACGGCGGCATCGGCCACCTGGCCCGACCACAGCATGTTGTCTAGGGCAATCAGCCCGCCGGGGCGCACCAGTTGTAGGGCTTGCTCGTAATAGGTGGGGTAGCCGCTTTTATCGGCATCGATAAAGGCAAAGTCAAAACTGTTGGCTTCTCCCGCCCGAATCAGTTGATCCAAGGTTTCGGTGGCGGGGGCAATGCGCAGGTCAATCTTGTCGGCAACCCCGGCTTGCTCCCAGTAGCGGCGGGCGATCGCCGTGTACTCTTCACTCACATCACAGGCCACCAGCCTGCCCTCCGGAGGCATGGCCAGCGCCACCCGCAGGGCGCTGTAGCCCGTAAACACCCCCACTTCTAGCGCCTTAGTCACCCCCAGAAGCTGCACCAGCAGCGCCATCAGCTGCCCCTGCTCCGGGGCAATCTGCATCTGCGCCATGGGGTGCTGGGCGGTTTCGTGGCGCAGGGCCGTCAGCACCTCTGGCTCATGCACCGAGTGGTCTAAGAGGTAGCGGTAGAGGCGATCGTCAAGGGGCAGGGTTTGATTGCTCATGGCGATTGAGAAGAAAGTCGGGGCTTTTGCTACCCCAGGTAAGAATCTGATTTACCATAGCACCGCATACCTCTGGCCTTCGACTGCAAGCGGGTTCTAAACCCATGGGAAGATACTGCCATGGATGACGCGGATTCCATTGTGCAAATTTCGGCGATGACCGGCTGGATTATTGGCGTCAGCCACAACAAAGACCGGGGCTACCAATGCTGGGTCGTCAAACCCGATCTAGATGTGCTGAGCGACGGCACATTTTACACCACCAGCAGCGCCGCCATGTCGGCCGGGCGCGCCTTTGTGGAGCGCTACTGCTAGCGAGTTGGGCCGCTTACGCCACGCTGTAGCGATCGCACAGCACCCGTCTCATCTGCTTCATATTGCCGGGCAGGTCGATTCTAATCGCCTGCTCAATTAGAAATGCTGGCACCGGAATCGTGGGTGCTGCCTGGACTGAATAGGTCAACAGCGTGCCTTGGTTAAAGTCTTGCAGGTGCAAATCGGCGGCAAAGTGGGAGAAGGTGCCCTGCTCAAGGCGAAACTGAATGCTCTCACAGAGGGTTTCCGCCACCTTCAGGTAGATTTCCACCCGGGCGGTGAGCATCATAAACCCCTTGCGCCCCACCTGGTACAGCCGCCGATAGCGCTGGGTGCTGGTTTTGATCGTCTCCAGCACCTCACTGTGCACAATATTAGGAAAGTATTGGGTCCAGCAGCTGTAGTTGGTCACCTGGGGCCAGATCTGCGGCCGCGCCAGGGGTACGTACATGTGGGCCGTTACAGAGCCACCGTCTTGTTTAGGCTGAGAAGTCAGCAGCACATCGCCCCGCAGCAGGGCGATCTGATCGCCCGGAGAAAACTGAGCCAAAAAATTGTTGGCCGCTTTAGCCTCTTGGCTCACCTCTGCTTTGCTGATCACCATCGATCCACTCCTCCTAACAACTCGATCTGACCGTGAAGCCAGAAACGATAACCTTACCGGTGCTCTGGCACAGCGTTGGCCCCAACCAGGCTATCGCCAACGATCTAATGGTCACGTTACCTTGTGCCAGTCAGGTCATTGGGCTAATGCTACTGCCACCGCACCGATTTTTCTATTTAACGTTGGATATCTCTGGGGTGTATGTAGGGCTGTAGTATCATTACGGTGCTTTCACCAACCGCCTCAGTATTCTCCCCTAGCCCGCTGAAAGCTTTACAAACGGAGTCATTGCTGCTATGAGCCGTCGCCGCTACCCGCTACAACCGCTAACCAAGGCATTTTTAGCTGTCCTGGGGCTAACGGCCATCCTGTGGATTTTACGGGGCCTGTCAGTGCTGGCCTTTGTGCCGGGTCTGGTGATCTGGCTGCTGATTTTGCTTTGCTTTGGTCTGGGCATTGTCAGCAGTCTTCAGCGAATTCGCTAGTCTGGTTGATCGGCCGTTGCGGGAATAGTTTGACCACCTTAGCAGGGGTAGGTTTACGGTTTACGGACGGCATTGAACCTGAAAGCGTAAGCCGTATACCCCACTTAGGGACGTACGCCTAAATAAAGTACCGGAAGCGTTGATCGCTGTAGGGTGCATTCGCGAAGCAATGCACCAATAGGAAAGATGGCAACTGGTACCTTATTTTCTTGCGTGTCCCTTGCCTATCATCTTTATCTTTGCAGTCTACTAATCTCGGCGCTTGATTTTAAAAGAGTCAAAGGAGGGGGGCGGTGGCGCGGCGGCGGGCGCACCCCAGGGTCGGCTAGGTAACCCCCGGTGGCGCAGGGTACTGACGTTAATCTGAGCACCCACAGGTACCAGCAGAATTAATCCGTACAGGATCAGCAGGTTAAGCCCTAGAACTGGTAACAGGGCGTAGGCTAGGTCTTGGCGGGCAAGCCAACTTACCCCCCACTCCCGTAGCCCCAGCAGCCCCAGCCCAAAGATGAGGACTATTCTGACACCAGGCCACAGGGGTTGCCCTGGTGTCCATCGCCTGGGGATCAAGCGATACCCAAGCCCCACTCCTAAGGCGATAATCCCCAGCGCTAGCACCCATCGCCCCAGCAGCCCCATCCCCTGGGCTAGGCCAGTCTGGGCAACGCTGGCTCCCCGATCCATAACGGCAAAGACTAGGCCCGTGATCCCCAGCCCCAAACCTGTCAAACCCCAGGGCAGCAGCCGACTGCGCCAGTCGGCGGGCTGGGAAGTGCCGCTGCTGTAGACTGTGGCCACCAGCTGCACGAGCTTTTGGGTGCCGCCTACCAGGCAAAGCCAGGCCCCTAGGCCCACTATGCCCAGGCCCCACAGACTAGGGGGGGAGTTGTTGGCGACGGGATCTGCTATGGCCAAAATGCTTTGCAGTTCACGGGCAGGGCCGACGATCGCCAGAGACAGGGCGTGGGTTTGATTTAGCTGTAGCAGCACAAAGCTGAGGCCGAGGCATCCCAGCAGCCAGAGAAAGGCGATCGCCGCCCCCACCTCTGCCCAGCGCGATCGCCCCGCCTGATACCCGACCTCTTGCCAGAGGCGGCCACTGCCGTAGACCGCCAGACTTCTAGCCCAGAGGGCGGGGCTGAGGTGGTGCAAGAAACGCTTTGCCATAGAGCTTAAGCTCGATAAACGGGCAGGACGAAGTCGAACGAGCTGCCTTCTCCAGGGGCGGAGTCGACCCAGATTTGGCCGTAGTGGGCGCGGATGATGCGCTGGTAGAGCGCTAATCCCAGCCCACAGCCCTCCTGGGTGACGTCGCGCTGGAAGCGGTAGCTTTCTTCAAAAATCTTGTCGCGGTTTTCGGCCGGAATGCCGGGGCCGGTGTTGGCGATCGCCACCTGCACCTTTTGGGTGGTGCGGTGGAGCGCCACCACAGAAACCTGGCCGCCCTCTGGGGTGTACTTGATGGCGTTGTCGAGCAGATTGGTGATCACGCGCTTGACCTGGGTGCCATCGGCATAGACCGTCGGTAGATCCTGGGGAATTTCGGCGGTGAGGGTCTGCTGTTTCTCTTGGAGGCGGTTTTGAAAGGCGTCGATCACCTCTAGGCAGAGGGTGGGCAAATCTAGCTCCTGGGGAACGATTTGCAGCTCTATAGAAGCGCCTCGGGCGGCGTTGAGAATGTCGGTAATCATGAGGTTAATGGCCCAGATCTGGGTTTTAGCGTGCTTGAGCAGCTGGCCCGTGAGTTCGGGGCTGAGGGTGAGGGGGCGGTGGTATCGAGAATGGCATCGGCATCGGCCAGACTGAGGCCATTCAGGTGTTCTTCCTGCCATTTGGGCCACCACCGCTCGAGCTGATTGACGATATTGCTGCCGGCCAGCATCTGCTGCGGAGCGGGGGCAAGTTTAATGAGGGTCGGGCTGGCAACCAGCTTGTAGTGCTCGGTCAGGTAGGGCTGATCGCCAATGTCGATCACGTCTAGATTGAACTCAAAATGGGTCTCTAGGGTTTTCAGATACTGCTTAATTTGGCCCACCTGACGGGCCAGGCTGGGCCGCTTGTCAATAAATAGCAGCAGCTTGAGGGGCGCCCGCACGTCGTCAAAGGAAGTGGAGGAACCCTCCATCACCATTGTCTAGACCTCTAAAACCATGTTCTACCCATGAGTTTACCCTGACTGCCAGAGTCTCCACAGCCCAATCTGAGCCTAATCTGGGCACCCCCGTCGATGGCAACCAGTTGTAAAGCTGGTCTAGAGGAGGATGCGCAATCCAGGCGATCGCACGAAACTAGACCTATCGGCAAATCAAGCGTTGATTTTGCCCTCTGACTCCCTAGGCCAATGGCAGCAACTCTGCCCGATTGGCCAGGCAACAACCCTAGCTTTTCACTAGCGAAGAGTTGTTACGGTTCGTGGCTGAAGCGTGAGTTAGGTAGGCTAATTCTACTAAATTGAAATTGTGCCTGAACGTCTGAAAAGGACGTAGCACCAAACCCTAGAAGCACCTAGCGACAGCCACAGCTAAGCTTCTCAGGCAGGGATCGCAGGACTGAAAAACTAAATTAAAAGGGGGTAAATAGAATGGGTATTAAGGTTGTTCAACCCAAGCTGTTTTCTGCTCTGGTAAAACCGTTTCTGAGCCAGGGAAGAAAGCGCGATCGCACCTCTTTGGCATCTCTACTGATGGCCGGTGCAGCTTTGACAGCGTTGGGCATTGCCGCTCCAGCCGGGGCGGTTGAACCGCTGGATGTCGCCCAAACCACACCCGTGCAGCCCGTAGCCGAGCGCTACTTGTTTGGCCAAACGCCTCAGCCCAACCAGATTGGTCAAGGCTACGTGGTGATGGAGCGCACCGGCGATCGCGTTTACGGAGCGCTCTACTACCCCAGCTCATCCTTTGACTGCTTCCATGGTCAGGTGCAGGGCACTGAGGTGGCCATGACAATTATCGATAGCTACGACCAAGAGGCCTACTCCTACAGCATCGCCCTAGCCGAGGGGCCAATCGTGGCCGCTGGCGAAACCGCTAGGGAACTGGTGCCCTTTAACCTCGACGGCTTTAGCGCCATCGACACCCTCAGCGATAACGACCACCGCATGCTCGACCTGTGCCGTGGGGTTGTAGCGCACGTTCGCTAGGGCAAGCTCGATTGCTAGGTTCTTGTTTGCTAGGTTTCTTGTTCGCTAGGTTTCTTGTTCGCTAGGTTATTTGCTGGGGCAAAGGCGAGCTAGCCTGCATTATTCATAACGCTAAGGAAATGCCCGTCATTCCCGTATCCACGGGAATCTAGGCGAAGCAACCTACCCCAGACTGGGTTCCCGCCCCACTCCTTCGCGGGGGTAGGTACTGCACGGGAATGACAGCCTTCGACTTCTGTTCTCGCGAATAATTTGGGCTAGGCGTTACCCAGTTAACGGTTGCAACGGGTTCGCTAGTCTATGCTTAAAGCTCAGTCATTCCCGTTGCAGATCGCGTGAACGCAGCAGAACAGGCTAACAGCATCGAGTTTGCCAGCAAAATCGCCGCCGTGGTGGGCCTGTTTAAGGCCGAGCTGCCTGACCTGCGGGCCGACCTCAAGCCCTGGGCGAATGATCCCGATACTCGCGACTGGGTCGATCCCGACTCCATTGATCTGGGGTTTCACTTTCCGGGGGTGAGTCGCTTGTTTCAGTGCCGCAGTCTGCTGGTGCAAATCCGCTTATATACCGATTCTGAGACAGAAGAACGCCGAGTCATTGGCCTTGATCTGGCTGGTTTTGACCATCGGGGCAAACGCTGGGGCCTATCGACTATTGATAACTGGGCTTTTACGGGCGAGGTTGTGCCTGACCCCACCTGCCGCGAACGGCTGCGACGGTGCTGTCGTCAGGTGTTTGCTCTGTTTAACCCGCCACCCATATAAAGTCTCTCTAAGCTACGGCGAGGTCATGGCTTGCTAAGTCAGCCGATGCCTTGGCGTTGCCCTGGTGCTCTAGGCGCGATCGCATTTCGACCCAGACGGTGTAGTGGGTCTGAGAAACGGTAATGCAGGCTTTATAGCCGCTATTGCCCGATTCAATAGCCTTGGTGTAGGCCGCCATGCGATCAGTGGCCTCAAACCGATGGAAACGCTCGTAAAAGTCATTGCGGTAGAGCATACCGTGGTGAATGCCCTCGTCCCAAAATTTAAAGGGTGAAACCAACGTCTCAACAACTATCAGGGGAAGCACGGTGAATTCTGGTATAAGTTCTCTCTCACCATAGTAAAAAAACGTAAAACTTATGCCTCAGGATAGATTTGCTGGCTCACAAAATCGAGCTATGTTGGATAGCCTGCGGCCCGTCTAATACAAAGCCTGACTAAATACCTGCAATCGTGGGGATGCAGACGTAGCCAAACCAGAGGCATGGTAGCGATCGCTCAAACAGAGCTGTCCATATTTAATTGAGATTATCGGGTTCGGATGGGGCACAACGTTTCTGGGGCTACTCTGGGCAGAGTAAATCCTTAACTCTCCCTAGTCTCACCAGCGGGTTCTGAGCCCTTGAATCTGCATGACTTCCTGCAAAACCCCCATGTAGCCGCTGGGGATCACCTCAGCGGGGTCATGGATCGGCGTATCGGGCGACATCAGCCAGCCAGCGGTTACCCCCGCCGCTGCCCCAGCCTGCCACTCGCCATAGTGAACGCGGGTCGAGGCGTTGGCAATGTGGGTGGCGGCCATGGCCTTGCCGCCAATCAGCAGGTTGTCGACCCCCTGGGGAATCAGGCTCTCTAGGGGAATTTGCACGGGCTTGACCTTAGGCTCTGGGGCCGGGGCGCTAACCGCATCGCCGGAGGGTTGCCAGTTGCGGTAGCGGCAGCCGTGGATGTCGATCGCATAGTGGGTGAGGCCCACAGCGGTGGCGCTAAAGTCACGCTGCTCAGGAAAGCCAATGCGCAGATCGTTTTCGCGAATCATAAACTCCGCTTGGCCGTAGGCGGCGCGACCGACAATCCGTCGGCCCTCGCGAAGGTAGGGCACCATGCTGAGACCCGAGAGCGTGCCCATGGGGCTGTCGGCACCGTAGAGGTAGGCCAGCGGGTAGCCCGTCTGGGTTTCGAGCAGCCAGCGGGCAAACATTAAAGCGTGCTCTTCGCCAAACTTGAGCGACGACTGGGACAGCCCCCCCATCCAGTTTTTGTACTGCCCAGAGGCTTCTAAATCGATATCTTTTAGTACCAGGGGCGAGTCCATCCAGTTCCAGTCGTTGCCCCGGTTCCAGTTGATCATCGAGATGTCACCGGGGGCGGGGGTGCCGGTGTAGGGGTTGTTGCGGGTTTGGCTGACAATGCGTCGGTAGTGGAATACGCTCTTGCCTGAGAAAAAGGGGAAGCCCTCCAGGTCATACACCGCCCGGTGCTCGTGGAGACCGTAGGTGGGCTCTAGCCGTGATAGGGCGGCCAGGCTGTCGCCACCGTCATTGTGAATGGCCAGGGCGAAAGGATAGGTAAACGCCTGGGTGCAGTCGGGGTTGTCAAAGGCAGCGGCGTTGGGTTCGCCAGTGGTGGCCTGAGACTCAGACCCCAGGCGGTAGGGCACCTTGGCCCAGGCCACCAGCTCGCCAGTGTCGGTGGCATCAATCACGAGCATCCGCTCCCCAGGCGGCGGCTGGAGTTTTATCGGCACTTTGTCATACTCAGCGGTGGGCGACCAGCTATACCACTCGGCCAGCTCCGTCGAGAGCCGCCCCTTGGGCAGCGCGCCGGGGGTCTTAGCGGCGCGCCGCACCCCGTACACCGCCGTAATGCGGCGGCCAGTGGCGTCAAATTCAGCTCCTTTAAAGGCGGTCATGGTGGCCCAGCGGCTGGCCGGGGCGCTGGGGTTGGTGTCAGCCAAAAACTGCTCTGAGGCCTTGGCCCCCGCCTCGGGGGGAAAACACAGCGCCCCCACCCAGCAGCTGTTGATATCGGTCACCGCCCGCGCGGTGCCGCCGGGGCTCCAGGCGGGCAGGGTGGTCACCTGCTGCGTGATCAGCTGGCGAAACCGTAGCCAGCTGGGGGCAAAGTTATTGGCCTGGCGCATGCGCAGCGACTCATCGATGGCCGATACTCCCTGGGAGCTGACCTGCCCGCCGAGCCAGGGGGCGACCTCGATCAGGCAGGTGGTGGCTCCGGTCGCCATGGCGTGGGCAGCGGCGGCCACGCCCCCCAGAGAGCCGCCGATGACGGCCACCTGGCATTCCCAGACTTCTTCAAACCTGGGCAGCGGGTCGATTTGGGGGCGACCGTTAAACACCAGGGGCTGGGGCACCTGGCTCAGCCGCAGAGCCGGGGAAATATCACCCCCAGCGCCGGGAGCCGGGGTCGGTGACCAGCGCGATGCGGTTAGCCCAGCCATGCCCCCAACCCCAAACATGACGACGGCTAAGCTCGACAGGCTGCGCCACCGAGCTTGCCGTTGAATCTGTCTGCGATCGCCCTTCACACCAATGCCTTCGTTAACACTGCCAAGGTTGTAGCACACCTTACTGAAGTGCGATCTCCCATCGCCACGGTCTTTTACAAGCCGCGCCGGGTCAGTATGAACCTGGTAAAGTAGCCACAGATTTGCTAACCCCTGTGCCATGCCCCCCGAACCGTCCTTTGCCCCCGTTTCGTCTACGTCTTCTACCTACAGCAGCATCGGAACGGCACCAGAGGGCATGCTGCTGTCTGTAGAAGCGGTGCAAAAGTATCTCAATCGCTCGCGGGCCTCGGTGTACCGCTACGCCAACACCGACCCCGACCTGCTCACCCCCCCCTACAACCAAACCAAGCTCAACCCTGAGCTGCGCCGCGACAAAGACGACGCCCTAGAGTTTCGCCCCCAGGAAGTGCGCCGGTTTGCAGAAGAAGTGCTGGGGTTACACCCCACCATTCAGGTGCAGCCCCCGGAGGAGACCTTGACCCACGACCTGATGCGGCAGATGTTGCAGGAGCTGCGGGCAATCCGGCAGCTGCTGGAGGGCAGGGAGTGAGGGGTGAGGGAGTAAGGGGTGAGGAAGATGCTTTGATTTCTTACCTCTCCACCCCTACGCCCTCACCCAGAGTAAAATCCGTAATTCCCGCGAACAGTCGGGAATGCTAGATTCAGAACTGGTTTAAACCCGTAGGCCAACGCTAGCCATAGGCTAAATCTGACCTCAAGGTTAAGTCTTAGGGGTGATCAATGTCATGGATTGATTGCTATAACCTTTCATATGGTTGTAATGGAACCGTTTTCCATCTCAATGTCGTCGATAATCTCATCTATGACGGGCACACGACGGCGGTAGCCTCAGCTGAGGCCACCCATGATGGTTGGATTTACCGGGATTGTCTGGGCTTTTGGGGTCTGGGCTTTTGGGCCTTGCCTCACCTTAGACAGCGATCCCTTGTTGCACTTTGTTATTTCTCTGTATGGATTCTGCCAGTCAACCTAATACCCCTCCGGGGGAACCCCATAGTCCTTCTGCCAACGTTTTGGGCGTGCTAGTTGCGGTATTGACCCTAACTCTGCCGCTGTTTATGGTCGCCCACTTCTCATCGGCTACAGCAGAACTTGAGCGATCGCCCACCTTTGCGGTGCCAGCGGCGGCGGGGCGATAGGATGAACCACTCTGGTTAGAGTACAAACCTAAAACGGTGGCGCAGAGCGGCGCTAGCGATACTGTTCCCTGAGCTAAGGCCCCTGAGCTAGAGTCTTGGCTTTGAGTTCAGGGGCAATTGCTCCAACTGTGCGGAAAGTTGGCCGCTGCCCCGTAGAATACTATGTCGGCAGGGAGGTGTTGGAGACCAGCGGCTGCACTTTGCGGTGCGCCCTAGGGTTCCTGCCTGTCCCTACCCTCTGTTTCTGTAAATTCAAAATTTTATCTATTGGAGTAGCGTTGTGGACCTATCCCGTATTCCAGCCCAGCCCGAGCCTGGACTGATTAATGTGCTGGTGGAAATTGCCGGCGGCGGCAAAAATAAGTACGAGTTTGACAAAGACCTAAACGCTTTTATTCTTGATCGCGTGCTGTTTTCGTCGGTGAAGTACCCCTACGACTACGGCTTTGTGCCCAATACCCTGGCCGACGATGGCGACCCCCTCGACGGTATGGTGCTAATGGATGAACCCACCTTCCCCGGCTGCGTGATTGCGTCGCGGCCCATTGGCATGCTGGAGATGATCGACGGCGGCGATCGCGACGAAAAGATTCTCTGCGTGCCCGCCGAAGACCCCCGCTACAGCCACGTCAAGTCGCTGGAAGATGTCGCTCCCCATCGGCTCGACGAGATTGCCGAGTTCTTCCGCTCCTACAAAAATCTGGAGAAGAAAGTCACCGAGATTTTGGGCTGGCAAAACGTCGATAAGGTGGCGGCGCTGGTCGATCAATGCATAGCGGCGGCTAAATAAATCTCATCCAAGACTGGGCCTAGAGTTTTGCTGTGGGAAAACCCTAGACCCAGTCAGCCCAGAAACCAAGAAGCGCGGCCCAGATGTCTGGGCCGCGCTTCTTGGTTTTGTCAACGACCGACAGGTCGAACAACTAGCGCTAGAAAGATCTGGCGCTAGTTGTGCTCAAGAGCTTTAGTACAGCTCTTCTTCCTGGTGGGTCTGGATGGTGCAGTCGGAGGTGGGGTAGGCAACGCAGGTCAGCACGTAGCCAGCGCCAATCTGGTCGTCATCCAGGAAGGACTGGTCAGACTGATCGACGGCGCCAGCGGTAATTTTGCCAGCGCAGGTGGAGCAAGCCCCCGCCCGGCAGGAGTAGGGCAGGTCTAGACCCTGCTCTTCGGCAGCGTCAAGAATATAGGTATCATCGTCAACGTCGATGGTCTGGTTGAGCCCTTCTGTTTCGTTTATCAGCGTAACCTTGAAGGTTGCCATGGTGCTATCCTCTCGTCAAATACAAATTACCAGTCGATCTTTAAGCTACAGAACACCCTTGGGATAACGATTCCAGGATTTGCTCTGAGCAGACCTTACACAACTTTGATACTACGGGAAAACCTGAGGCCTGTCTTGCCTTTTTCGCCTTTGGCTGAACGGGATTCGTAATCAAACCGATAAACAATGGATTGGTTTGCTTATATCCTATAGGATCCTAAGCGCTGGATAGTGGCCATCGGCGCAGCCCGTGGGTATGATGCTCGCTCAAATGCATCTCCGCAAGAATTTCCATAGAAATCTCCATAAAAAACAGGGCAGGCCGATCTTTGGCTTGCCCCGATCCCAGTGATTCTGATGGCGTTGATTTTGATCGCCTTTCCCCTCCCCTGGGGCCGTTTAGAAACTACGCTTTGCGGCTGTTTTCAGCCATTTGAAGGTTGAACTCAGCTTGGGTAAGCAGGGCGGCTACCTGACAGGCCGTGTCGGGCGACAGGGCTGGCTGGCTTTCAGCTAAAAAATCGACGTAGCCGTTAAAGGTGCGCATGATGATTTGCTTGTTTTGCAGCATGGGTGATCTCCTTAAAGTGATCCGCAAGATGAGCCGCCTGCGGACGGGTGCTGCCCCATGATAAAAGCTGCCCAACCCAAAGGGCCAATGTCGTTATACTGAATCGGTTTGCTGAGCGAGGGTGGGCATGCATCTATGGCCGATTTACTGTTGTTTTGGCATCGCCGCGATCTGCGCCTGGGCGACAATGTAGGGCTGGCGGCAGCGCGCGATCGCACCTCCCACCTCACGGGCGTATTCTGCCTTGACCCCGGCCTTCTCAAGGGCGACGACGTGGCCCCGGCGCGGGTAGCCTACATGATCGGCTGTCTGGAGGCGTTACAACACAGCTACGCCAAGGCGGGTGGCCAGCTGCTAATTCTCCAGGGCGACCCGCGCGCAAAGATCCCCGCCCTGGCTCAGGCGCTAGGGGCCGATGCCATCTACTGGAACCGCGATGTTGAACCCTACTCGCGCCAGCGCGACCAGGCGGTGGCCGACGTGCTCAAGGGCGCGGGCATCGAGTTTCGCACCACCTTTTGGGATCAGCTGCTCCACGAACCTGGCTCGGTGCGCACCGGGGCAGATGCCCCCTACACCGTCTACACTCCCTTCTGGCGCAACTGGGTAAAGCAGTCTAAGGCCGCCCCCCTGCCCCCACCCGAGGGGCTGAACTCCCTCAGTGATCACCAAGCGGCAGCGGCTAAGGCTGTCGGTTGTATTGACCTCCCCAGCGCTGAAGACTTGGGCTTTGCCTGGGGAAACGGCTTCCCGATGGAGCCGGGGGAGCAAGCTGCCCTAGAGCGCCTAGAAGAATTTTGCGACGATGACCAGGCCATTGCTACCTACGACGAGCAGCGCAACTTTCCCTTTGTGGATGGCACCTCTCGACTGAGCGCGGCGCTGAAGTTTGGGGCGGTGGGCATTCGCACCGTGTGGGCCGCCGCCGAGGCCGCCTACGATCGCAGCCGCAGCGACGAAACCCGCAAAAACGTGCAAACCTGGCAGCAGGAGCTGGCCTGGCGCGAGTTTTATCAGCACGTGATGTATTTCTTTCCAGCATTAGCTGACGGCCCCCACCGCGAGCCGCTCAAAAACTTTCCCTGGGTGAACAACGAAGACCAGTTTGCCGCCTGGTGCGAGGGCCGCACCGGCTACCCAATCGTCGATGCCGCCATGCGCCAGCTCAACGAGACCGGCTGGATGCACAACCGCTGCCGCATGATCGTGGCCAGCTTCCTCACCAAAGACCTGATCGTCAACTGGCAGTGGGGCGAGAAATATTTTATGCAGCACCTGGTGGACGGCGACCTGTCGGCCAACAACGGCGGCTGGCAGTGGAGCGCCTCTAGCGGCATGAACCCCAAGCCCCTGCGGATTTTTAACCCCGCTAGCCAGGCCCAAAAGTTTGACGCCGAGGCCGAGTACATTCGCCAGTGGGTGCCAGAGCTGAGGTCGGTGGATACGGGGGCGCTGGTGACGGGGAAGATCGGGGAGCGCGATCTCGGCGACTACCCGGCCCCCATCGTCGATCACAAAATTCAGCAGGCTCTATTCAAAGACAAATATAAGGCCCAGAAGGACTAGGTTCAGGGTTCAGTCGGCTCCCTGCCCCCTGAACCTACCCCTGAACCTTAAACCCTCTGCCCTGGATAAGATAGAACCAAGGCAAAGCTCAAATCGAGTCAATTTTCCTGCGTTTACCCACCTATGATTCAAGTTGTTGTTAGTCCCCAGTCGGTTCTAGAGACCGGCATCACGGTAGAAATCGTCGATAACTTACGCTTTTTTAAGTTCACCGATGCCCTTCAAGATCGACTAGAAGAACTGCTTGAAAAAAATAAGTTAGGTGATCTCACCTCCGCAGAGTCGGAGGAACTTACCTCCATTGGCGAACTTGATCGCCTCTTTACCTACCTCAACTCCCTGCTGCTGGCTCAGTAATGTCCATCTCGTCAGCACTCAAACAGCAGGTGCGCCAGCGGGCTAACCGCCTGTGTGAATACTGTCACTCTCCCGAAAAAATTAGCACTGCGCGCTTCACCATCGACCATATCTATCCTCGTTCGCTGGGCGGCTCAGACGATTTAGATAATCTGGCGTTGGCCTGTAGCCGCTGCAACCAGCGTCGCTACAATTTCATTGTTGGTCGAGACCGTAAAACCTTGGCTGTGCTGCCCCTGTTTCATCCCCGCCAGCAAAATTGGGCCGACCACTTTATCTGGAGTGCAAATGGCACCCAACTTTATGGAGTCACAGCGGTTGGTAGGGCGACCTGCGATCGCCTCGACGTTAACGACAATCGCTACCGGGGCGATCGCCCCATTCAAGAGGCCCGCGCCCTCTGGGTACAGGCTGGATGGCACCCGCCACCAACCGATCCGCGTCAGCCAGTAGATTCAGAACCCTGACTGTCGGCGATCTACCGTCGCCGTCTGGGGCGCACAATACTAAACAGCAGCCACAGGCCAAAGAAACTGGCCGACGCAAACAAGACAATACTGAGAATCTGCCCCTGGGGAGACTGTTGCCCGGTGGATACGATCGCCGCCCCGACAATTAGCGCCGCCACCACAATGCTAAAAGCCTGTCGGGTGGAGGCATCGTCCATGCTGCGGCGCAGCTCGTCTAGCCCCTGAATGCTGAGGCTAAATTTGAGCTGCTCAGAACTGAGGCGATCGAGCAAAAAGCCAAACTGGCGCGGCGAGCTCAGGGAGAGATTGCGAAACTCTAGCCCCGTGCGCAGCAGCGCCTGAAGGGGGTCGTCGCCCACTAGCTGCTGGCGAAACAGGTCGGCCATCAGGGGGCGCACTTCGTCGATCAGGTTTACCCCAGGGTTAAACTGCCGAGCCGCCCCCTCCAGATTGGCCAGGGATTTAGTGAATAGGCCCACGTTGGCGGGCCAGCGCAGGTTGTTGCGAATGCCCGCTGCCAAAATCTCGCCAAAGATTTCGGCGGTGTTGATCCGCTCTAGGCTGAGGCCATAGTAGCGGCCCAGCAGGCGGGTGTAGTCGCTCTCTAGCCGCGATAGGTTCACGGGTTTAAGCGGTTCGGCCAGCTGTAGGGTGAGCTGGGTGCAGCGCTGGGCGTCGCAGTTGACGATCGCCAACACCATCTCGGTCATGGTGTTGCGGGTGCGCGGGGCCATGTGGCCCATCATGCCGCAGTCGAGCAGAGCCAGGCGGCCATCGGCCAGGTAGAAAATGTTGCCGGGGTGGGGGTCGGCGTGGAAGAAGCCATCCACAAAGTACTGTTTAAAGAAGGCCCGAAATAGCAGGGTAGTGGCCGCCGCCCGCAGACCAATGGCACTGCTGTGGGCATCTTCGGCCAGCAGGTCGGCCTTGAGCAGGGGGGTGCCCTCTAGCCACTCCATAGTCATGATTTTGGTGTTGGTCAGATCCCAGTAGATCTGCGGTACGACGAGTTGGTCAGCGTCATACCAGGTGCTCTTAGACAGGTTGCGGCGCAGCTGGTCGGTGTAGGCGGCTTCGGTGGTGAAGTCAAGCTCGGTGTTGATGGCATCGGCAAATTCTTCGGCCAGCTCCACCACGTTGTAGCGCTGGCCAAACTGAGTAACCGAGACCAGCTTGGCCACGTCGCGAATTAGGGTCATGTCGCGTTCGACCTGGCGCTCGATGCCGGGGCGCTGCACCTTGAGGGCGACTTGGCGACCGTCTTTGAGGATAGCTTTGTGGGTTTGGGCAATGGAACCGGCGGCGATCGCTCGGTAGTCTAGCCGCTCAAAAAGTTCTTCCGGGGGCCGCCCCAGGTGCTGGCGAATATAGGCCTCAATCTCCTGGGGGGCGACGGCGGGGACGGTGCTTTGCAGTTGGCTGAGTTCTTCGATGTAGGCCGGGGGCATGAGGTCAGGGCGGGTGCTCAACAGCTGCCCCAGCTTGACGTAGACCGGCCCCAGGTCGGTCAAAATGTTGCGCAGCACCGCCGGGGGCGGGATCTCTGGCTCGTCAGTCTTGCCGCCCACCAGCACTCGCCGCATGTAGTCCCAGCCGTTGCCGAGCACCACTTCTATGATTTCTTTTTGACGACTTAGGCGGGACGAAGAAACCATTGGGG
>QBMN01000062.1 GCA_003241845.1 Shackletoniella antarctica
GACTAAAACGTGGGGGGTAGATGAAGGTGAGGGGATGAATTCAAGGAAGAGTATGAATTTTGAATTTTGAACGCTTTGTCCTTCCCATCTCCCCTATCTCCTCATCCCTCCCGCTCCGCCACCAGCGCCGTCGCCGCCATCCCCGTATGCACAATGCCCAGGGTGCGAAAGGGGTCCATCAGCGGGTCGATGGCGATAAATAGCACCAGTACCGCCTCTAGAGGCAGCTTGAGGGGGTCGAGCACCAGGCCGAGCATGGTCAGGGTAAGAATGCCGGTAACGCCGGAGGTGGCCATGCCCGCCAGAATTGAACCCACAATTACTATGCCCAGACTGGCCAGCCCGAGATCGCGCTGGTAGAGCTGCATGACAAACAAGGTGGCCGAGGCGAAATAGATCACCGAGCCAAAACGGCAGAGGGTGATGGCCAGGGGCGTGACCAGGCTGGTGGTTTGGGCATTGAACTTGAGGTTTTCGCTGAGGCTGGTGATGGCGGCGGGCAGGCAGGCCAGGCTGCTGGAGGTGGCCAGCGAGAGAATGGTGGGGTCTTTGAGGGCCAGCACCGTGGGCCACAGGCCCACGCCCGATCGCCGCCAGATGATCAGGGTGCAAATTAAATAGATCAGGGCAAAGGTGGCGATCGCCGCCACCACAAAATCGACCATCGACAGCAGCACCTCAACCCCCACCTGAGACAGCTGGTCGGCCAGCAGGCTGCACAGGCCAAAGGGCAGCAGATAGGTCAACCAGTGGATCACCTGGTTAAACGAGCGGTAGAGGCTGTCGAGGGTGTCGAACAGGGCGGCGGTAGTGGGCGCTTTCACCAGCCCCAGCGACACGCCAAAAATCATCGCAAACATCAGCACCTTTAGGGTTTGGTCTTCGCTGAGGGCGGCAAAAATATTGTCGGGCACTACGCTGTCGACCAGGGTAGTCACGCCGATGGTTGACGCTGCGGGGAGCGGGCCGCTGAGGGCCATTTCTAAATCAACCCCCGACTGGTTGACCAGCACCCCCAGGGTTTGCAGGGTATCAGCAGTGAGGTTGCGACCAGGGCCAGCGATCGCGGCGATCGCCACGGCGATCGCACTCACCCCCAGCAAACTCAGCGGAAACACCACCAAAATTCGCTGCACATACTGCCGCGCGTCATGGCTCTGCATCAGCCGCCCCAGACTATTGGTAATGGCCGACAGCAAAATTGGCAGCACGCACATTTTCAGCAGCCCCAGGTAGAGAGTGCCAAAGGGGGCAATCCACGCCGCCACCTGGGGCTGTTGGGTGCCAATAAACGCCCCCAACAGGCTGCTGATCAAGATCGCCCAGGGGCTGCGCAACCACTCAATCGACGGCTGCCGGGGTCTATGGGCTTTGAGAGAAGTAACCATGGGGGGTGCCAAACGGGTTTGTCTAAAACGCTGGGGCCAAAACGCTAGGGCTGCCGCTGGGCGGCCCAGTAGTCGGCGTAGTCATCCAGCACCGTATCGACGGTGGGCTGGGTGGGCAGGGTATCGAGATACTGATCGACAAAGGCCAGCAGGTGGGTACTGCTCCAGGGCAGCACCACCGCCAGGGCATCTTGGGTGTCGGTGAGGGCAATGGTTTGCAGTTGCAGAGCCGCATCGGGCCGGGTGCGCACCATCTTCTTGATTTCCAGCTCGTCACGGTAGGCGGCGAGAATGTCGCCCCTCACCACCGCCTCCACCACCTCTTCCCAGGTGGGATATTCCACAATCGTGGCCTGGGGAAACTTCTGCTTTAAAAACCCCACGTAGGAGGAGCCCTTAATCACCCCCACCTCACCCCGCAGGTCGCGAATGGTTTCGACCATCGACCGTCGCTGGGTTTGCTCCGCCATTTGCAGACGGTTGACCAAAAGCCCCTGGCGCATGCGCAGATAGGGCTGCGAAAACCGCACCCGCTGCGCCCGCTTTAGGGTGCGGCTGATTTTAGAAATCGCCAGGTCGGCCCCCTGCCCGTAGACCGTATCCACTACCTGGTCAAAGGTCTGGGCTGAGCGCTCAATCTCTACGGCAACCCCCAGCTGGTCGGCCAGGGCGCGGGCCAGCTGAATATCAAACCCATCCAGCTGGCCCTGGTCATCCATAAAGAAAGGGGCGTTGTCTTGCCCCAGCACGGCCACCGTCAGCTGGCCTCGATCTAAAATCCGCTGAATATCCGGCGGCATCGCGGGTATGTCTACTGTCGGTGGAGCTGTGCGAGGCTGGCTAGCGGACGCGGTGCGGCTGGTGGGTGTAGCGCTCCCGGTCGAGGCTTTCGTCGCCGCCAGGGCCGTATCCCTACATCCCAGAATGACCACCACCAGCAGCGCCAGCATGACGCCCAAGCGCCGGAGTTCTCGCGGCCAGTTTGCCCGCGCCCCTGCCCCTCTCCCTGGAGGGGGCTGAATTACACCCATCTTTTGCACAATGATTTCTCCTAGGCAGCTTGCCAGAGCGGCAGCGAACGGCGACCCCAGGCCAGATCCAGCGTGATGTCGGCCACCACTTCTAATGGATCTACCCAGGGGAGGGGCAGCGATCGCATCTGGGGCAGCGCCACCGACAGCTCGGTGCAGCCCGCAATCACCACCTCGGCCCCCTGGGTTTTGAGCCAGCCCGTCGCCTGCTCCAGCACGGTCAACGCTTTGGTAGATACCTGAGTCCCTGTGGTTTTTATTCCCCAATCGGGGTGATAGATCGCATCCATCACCCGTCGCTGGCGGGGCGAATCGATCTCAAAGCTCACCGGAGTTAGCCCCGCCTGGCGCAAACTGCGGTGGTATAGCCCGCACTGGAGGGTGCCGTCGGTGGCCAGCACCCCCACCCGCTGCACCGTCGGCAACGCCTGGCGAATGTGGCCACTGGTGCAGGCCATCAGGTGAATCCAGGGAATCTCTAGCTGGGGTTGCACCTGGTCGTAGACCCCGTGGGCAGTATTGCAGGTGACCACCAAAAAACTGGCCCCCGCCTGTTCTAACAGCCCGGCGTAGCGCAGCAGTTCGGCGGTGCAGTCGGGGCCGGTGCCCCGCAGGCTGGCGGTGCGATCGGGCACCGTGGTGCAGTTGATCAGCACCCACACCGGATGGTCGCGATCGCCCCTTGCCCCCCGCTCCACATTGCGCTGAATCAGCCGCAGCTCAAACTGCACATGGGCCATGGGGCCAAGGCCGCCCAAAATTCCGGGCACGGCGACCTGCTGTTGGGGGCTGATTGGCGAGGTCATAGCAAGTCCTCAGGTGGTTTTGTGGTGTCGAACTCAGGGAACTGGCGATAGATTTTAGATTTTGGATTGGCGACTTTGGCCCAGTCCAAAATCCAAAATTGCTACACCGATAGCTGCCGCCGGGGCAGATTGGTCAGCGCAAACCCCACCGCCATCACCATGAACAGCGCCCCCATCCAGAAGGGAGAGAGCATGCCCGAGCGATCAAAAATCCAGCCTGCCCACAGCGGCCCGGCGATCGAGGCCACGCTCTGCAGCGCCTGGTTACCCCCCAGGGTTTTGCCCTGCTCCTGCCCCGACACTCGAATCGAGATCAGCCCCCGCAGAGACGGGATCAGCAGCCCCACGCCGAGGGCCAAGAACGCCTGGGTGGTATACAGTGCCGGAATCAGCACCGGGCTACCCGCCGGAATTAGCACCACGCCGCCAAAGGCCAGCGCCACCAGCACCAGACCACTCACCACCAGCTTGGCCTCCCCAAACCGGGGCAGCAGCCAGCGAATCAGCCCGCCCTGCACCAGGGTCGAGACAATGCCAATAAAGAAGAACACCATCGCCGCCTGGCTCGGCCCCCAGCCGTAGCGGGTGTTTAAAAACAGCACAAAAATGCTGCTAAAGCCCGCAAAGGCAAAGTTGAAGATAAAGAACGAGATCAGCAGCCCCTGAATGCGGCTATCGCGCAGAATATCGCTGAGCTGGCCGATGGGGTTGAAATCGCGCCATGCCAATGGGCGGCGCTGGTCTTGATCCAGCGATTCGGCCAGCACAAAGTAGCCCAGCCCAAAGTTCATCAGGGCAATGGTGCCCGCCACAAACACCGGCAGGTTGAGGTTGATGCTCGCCAAGAGGCCCCCCGCGGCTGGCCCCAGGGTAAAGCCCAGGCCAAAGGCCGCCCCGGTGATGCCAAAGTTCTTAGCCCGGTCTTCTGGAGCAGAAATGTCAGCAATGTAGGCCTGGGCCGTGGCGGCCACGCCCCCGGTCACCCCGTCGAGAATGCGGGAGAAAAACAGCATCCCCAGCGTCGTGGCAAAGCCAAAGATGAAGTACGAAATGGCGGTGCCCAGCACGCATACCAGCATCACCGGGCGGCGACCGTAGCGGTCAGACAGAGCGCCGATGACAGGAATGGCGATGAACTGGGCGATCGCATAGCTCGACGCCAGCATCCCCAGGGTGAAGGCATCGGAGCGAAACCGCTCCACCAAAAACGGCAAAATCGGAAAAATTAGGCTCTCCCCCAGTTTGTCGAACAGGATGGTGATGAAAATAAACACCAGCCGGGGAGTCGATAGCGTCTTAGCGTTAACGGGCGTTAAAGACATGGTTGGGAGTGGGTGGATGGATAAACGGGTGGGCGGGCAGGTATGTGAGGGTTGAGGGAGTAGGGAATGCGTAACGTTGGTAGGGTGCATTCGCGCAGCAGTGCACCGCGCAGGAACTCTAGAAAGCTGGAACCGTCGATGGCTGCGCCGCCGCCACGGCATGGCTCGCCACCCAAGCTTGCAGGTGGCCATTCACCACTTCAGGAATTTCGTCCTGGGGGCAGTGGCCTGCGCCTTCGAGGGGAATGAACTCCTCTACGGCGGGGAAGTTGGCCAGTTCGCGGCCCAGGGCGATCGGCTCCCAGGGGTCGGCGGTGCCCCAAAGAATCAGCGCCGGACAGGTGAGCTGCGGCAGCAGATCCTCCGGCAGTGGCCCGTCAAAGTTGTTGATAAAGGCCCCAAATACGTCCGCTGCACCGGGTTCGCGGGCTGGCTCCAGCAACAGCTCCACCAGTTCGTCGGTGACGGCTGCGGGGTTGCCGTAGGCGGTGCGCAGCACGGCGCGAATTCGCCCCGGTCGAGCGATTTGGGCAAATAGCCAGTGCACCAGGGCGCGGTTTTGGAAGACTTTTTTGAGCGCTGGGCGGCCCAGGCGGCGCATGGGGGGCTGGGTATGGAGTTTGCGATCGCAGATCTGCCTCAAGGCACAGTCCACCAGCACCACCCCACGGCTCTGCTCTGGGGCTATTACCGCCGCCTGAAGCGCCACCACCCCACCGATGGAGTTACCCACCAAAAAAGCGGGTTCCCCAACGATTTCCGCGAGGAAATCCGTGACTTGGGAGCCCCAGGTGTCAAAGTTGTAGGGCAGCGGCTCCCCAGGGGCAGGCTTGGCAGACTTGCCAAAACCCAGCAGATCTAGCGCAAATACCCGGTGGTTCTCGGCCAGGGCCGGAATGTTCTTGCGCCAGTGGCCCACGCTGGCTCCAAACCCGTGGATCAGCACTAGCGCTGGGCCAGTAGTGCCTGCCTGCTGATAGTTAATGGGCAGGCCGCGCCAATTCCAGGTTTGGTTTGAACAGGGATGCTCAGCGGTGGACATGGTTGGGGCTCCGTGGGGTTAATTTGGATACATCACACCGGGCGATGGCGCACCGGGCATTGCGAACGGTCATCTCCTCCTTTAGAGGGGTGCCCGGAGGGCGGGTGGGTCTCAGGATCTGGGCTAACCCACCCCTACCCCTAACAGAAGGGGATGGAGCTGATTTTTATCCAGAAATCTGGATTGCTTCAGCAGGGGATTCTTCGGGCAGCACCGAAGAATCGGCGTACTGCTTCAGCAGCTTGCGGTAGGCGATTAGCGTGGCGTCAGAGGCGACCAGCAGTTCTTGCCGCATGTCGCCGTAGGGGGCCACCTGGGGCACCTGGGTTTTGACCACCACATCGTCTTCCTGCATGATCTTGTTGCCCACCTGGGCGGTGTTGCCGTCGAGCCAGTGGCCCAGCCCCGGCACCTGGTTGAGGAAGTTGCGAATATTCACCGACTTGACCACGGTGGTCTCGTCATCCACCGGAATGTGAACCATGATGCTCTCAATTTTGTAGCGGCCAAACTGCACCGCCGAGTAGGTGATGTTGGGCAGGGCAAAGCGGTAGCTCTTGTGGGCCTCGGGGTCGTCCTGTTGCAGCACAAACCGCATCACGCCGTTGAGGCGGTTGACCTTGATCGGCAGGCTGGCGGCCAGCTCGTAGTCGCCCACCGTCACGTCGTAGTCGTCGATTTCGGTATTCTGCGGCGCGTTGCTGGCCCCGATCGCCCCCTTGTGCATAAACAGCGCGTGGGAGGTATCGATAGCGTTTTCCATGGTGCGGGTAAAGTGGGCCGCAAACTCGTGGCGGCTGTAGGTGGCGGGCCGCACGGGCGCTTCAAACTGCGGAAAGTCTGGGATGGGCGGGCGGCGATCCGCTGGCAGATCGGGGCTGCCCACAAACAGCCACACCAGGCCGTATTTCTCCTGCACTGGGTACGACTGCACCCGCGCCCGCTTGGGAATCGGGGTGCCCGCCGCATCGGCGGGGATGTGGCTGCACTGGCCGTCGGTTTCGTAGATCCAGCCGTGGTAGGGGCAGCGCAGGCAGTTGCCCTCAACCCAGCCCAGGGCGAGGCTGGCCCCCCGGTGGGCGCACTGGTTGTCGAGGGCGATGAGTTGGCCCCGGCTGTCGCGGTAGAGCACGTAGTCTTTGCCGAGCAGTCTGAGGGAGCTGGGCTGGGGGCCAACCTCGTGGCTCAGTTCTACGGCGTACCAAAAATTCTCCAGCATGGCGGTGTGCTTCCAGTTCTGTGAGATTGAGAGACGGGTATATATGACTGGGAGGGATCCCCCCCAACCCCCCTTAGAAAGGGGGGCAATGGATCTAGGTAGATTGTGTGTGCCCACCGAGATCTGGGCAAACGCAAACTACCCGACGCTGACTTCAACGGGGGCTTTGCCGTTGCCGTTGGTCGAGACAGAGACCGGAGGAATACCGTAGTCGCTGCCCACGGCCCAGCCGCGCTCGACGCACTGGCGGATCAGCTTGCGGTAGGCCAGTTGCAGGCTGTCGGAGGCCAGCAGAATCTCTCCGGTCAAAGGCACCACGCGGGGCACCTGGCTCTCGATCACGGCCTTGTCTTCTAAATAGGTGTCGTTGGTGTTTTTGCGCGAGTTCCAGTCGGCCCAGGCCTGGGGCAAGAAGTTGCGCAGGCCGATCCACTTGGTCAGGGTGGTGTTTTCGTCTACGGGGATGTTGCTGGCGAAGTAGATGTACTGGTAGCCGCGAAAGTTGAAGTCGAGGTGGATGCGGTTGATGTTGGGCATGTGGGCGGTGAGGGTGGCGCTGGAAAAGGGGCGATCGCGCTTGACAATCAGCTTGAGCAGCCCGGCCCGCTTGGGCGGCTTAGAAATCGTGCGAGCGGTGGCGCTCCAGCTATCCACCTGCACCTCGTAGGGGGGCACCTCGGCATCGTCGCGCAGGTTAAAGAAAACCGAGTGCACAAAGGGGGCGTGGGCGGTGTCGAGGCCGCTTTCTACCACGCGGGTGTAGTGGGCATCCCAGGTATATTCTCCGGTAATGGCGCGCCAGGCGGGGTCGCCGTACTCGGGCAGGGCCGGAATCGGCGGGCGCTGGTCGGCGGGCAGATCGCCCACAAACAGCCACACCATGCCGCAGCGCTCTTCTACCGGAAAAGTCTCGATCTTTGCCCGCTTGGGGATGGGGATGCCTGCCTGGTCGGCGGGAATGTGACCGCAGGTACCGTCGGCCTCGTAGCGCCAGCCGTGGTAGGGGCAGCGGATGCAGTTGCCCTCGACCCAGCCCCCCGCCAGCGATGCCCCCCGGTGGATGCAGCGATCGCCCATCGCCACCACCTGCCCATCGCTGCCCCGGTAGAGCACGTAGTCTTCGCCCATCAGCCTGACCGGGCAGGGCGCACTGGTGACGGCGGCGCTAAACTCAACGGCATACCAGAAATTTTTCAGCATGGGAGTCTCCTGGTGGGGTGGGCAGCGGCGATCGCCACGCCGATAGGGCGTGTCAACCACAGCAATCTCGACTGATGCAAAAGCTTTGCCTGAGATTGCCCAGCAGAACGACAAAAATAGCGGTAAGAATGCCGCAGATTGGCTGCTTTAGCCAAAAACCCCTAGGCCGGGTCAAAAACCCTAAAAAGCTGCCCTCTTTTATCCGAGGAACTACGGATGCATCAAAAAAGACACCCTGCTGAGGGTGCCATGGTCAAAATACCAAATTCGAATCCCATAACCTCGATTCCCCAAGGGCCTAACCGCAGGCTTGATCGCATTTGCCCTTCTAAATCGGGGGTGACTAAAGGGGGCGGGTTTACAAGGTTTTAGTTTCTAGCGGCAAAAACACCGTCAGCACTTCGCCCGCCTGGGGGCGCTGCCGCACAATCAGCTTGCCGCCCAGGGCCTGAAACAGGTTTTTGGTGGCGTTGAGGTTGAGACTGAGCCCGCCGGTCTCGGGCTGAAACATGAGCAGCTGCCCCAGCGCCTTAAAGGGCGACGAGAAGGGGTCAACCTGGGGCTGGGCCTCGCTGCCCTCGGGGGGCAACGACTGAAACTGAAGCTTGAGCTGGTGCCCAGCCAGGGTCACCGCCAAGGCAATGTGGCTGTAGGGGGGCAGACTGTGGGTAAAGCGGTCGATTAGCCCGGTGAGCACCTGGGTCAGCATGGCCGGGTCGGTGTTGACCATCGGTAGGCAGGGGGGCACGTTCACCGTCAGGCTGAGGTTGCGGCGGCTGGCCTGCTGCTGCCAGCGGGGGATGGCGTCGTCAAACAGCTGGTTGAGGGAGATAGCCGACAGGGGCGATCGCGGCCTCGCCGTTCGGTCAGTCTCTAGCTCTACGGCGCGAAAGATCAGGCTGAAGCGATCGATCTGCTGGGTACATTCGCGGTCGATCTGCCGCAGGCGCTTGGCGGCTTCTTCGCTGGTGTCTTTGCGCTTGAGCAGCGATCGCGTCAGGGTGCGAATGGTGGTCAGCGGCGTGCGAATTTCGTGGGCCATCGCCTTCAGCAGCTCGGTGTCGGGGCTGTCCTGGGGCGACAGTTCTGGCTCGGCAGCAGGCCGGTGTTTCTGAGTTTTTTTTGCCCGAGCTTCTACCCGAGGCTTAAAGCTGGGGCTGGCGTCGGTTTGAAAGGCCGCCAGGGTAGGGCGGGCGGGCAGTGCCAGCAGGGCTGAGGCAGATTCCTGGAGTTGGTGATCGGGTGCTACCTGCCCGTGGCGCAGCTGGGCCATCAGCAGGTGGCTGTAGCGAGTCACCAGGCGATAGTCGGGCACCACTGGGGGAAACTGGTCGATCAGGTGATCTAGCGCTGGCAGCAGCGGCGGGCGACTGGCGGCGATGCGATCGCGCAGCTGCTGCCAGCCCTGGCCCACCACCTCTGGGTCAAAGGAAAACTGAAACTGAGGTCGCCCCTGGCGATCTTGTCCGAGCACCAGCAGCAGGCTAAAACGTCGGGTCAGCAGCAGACAAAATCGTTCCGTCAGCAGCGGGTCACCGCTGCTCAGCGGCACCATCTGCAAGTCACAGGTGGCCCCTCGGGCATGGCCTTTGCCTTTGCCCAGCAGCAGCGGCTGGGCCACCGACAAAATTTGCTCTAGGGGTGCGGGCACCAGCAGCCAGTGAGACAACCGCTGCCCCATGAGGCGATCGGGCAGCACCGGGAACGGCCCCGAGAGCACCCCCCCCATCAGGGGAAATAAATCGCTAGCGCCTGATTTTTCTAAACCTGAACTTTCTGACCCTGCACTTTTTGCCCCTGCGGCTGGGGGCAACTCGATCAGCAGCTTAATCAGGGCGGTGAGACCGCCTAGCCATTCTTGCTCGGCCTGCCGATGGGCCTGGGACGAAGCGCCCGCTCTATCGCCAAGCAAGTCTAAGCCACTTCCCTGGCTCCCATGAACTGCCCCCGCCCACGGACCAGGGGCAAGCTGCTGCTCATTGAGCAAGGGGCTTAGGGGTAGAAACGGCTGCACCAAGGAGTTACCTGTCTCTGCAATAGGCTAGCTGTGGCCCGTGAGCCACAATTGGCAGGTTGCCCACGCAAGGCAACCCAGCTTCTATTACGAGACTAAGCCTTCGGCGAAGATTGATCTATGGGTAGAACCGAACGAAAACCCGGCCATGCCGCCATATCTCTCTGGGCCTCTAGCCAAACCAGCTAGACGGAACGGCCTCGGCTTCGACCCGCTCAGCACTGGAGCGATGTCGCCAAATCTCAGGCCGACCCAGCAAGGCATCAAGGCCCTGGTGAATGAGCTGATTGATCTGATCATGCTGCTCAGAGGAGTAGCATTTTCCGGGCGATTCCATGCCGCAGGCCGCGCCACTGTCTATGGTGACGTAGACCACTGGCAGCCGAGCCAGCACGTAGGCCGCTAGCTTTTGTCGCAGTTCAGGGACGGCAAAAATCTGGCGATATTCGTATAGCGGGTAGGCGGCTAAGATGTCGTCGATTTTATCTGTCACAACCGGCAAAGTTAGGTTGACGATGGTGTGAGTCATTGGTATTAAGCTCCAGGAATATTGGGGATTGAGAGCAAAGCTAATTACGGGTTTTTCAGGCTAGGAATCAGGCTAAAAAGCGGATAAACAGCTGTAGTCAGGGTTTTAGAGCTGCAAAAATCAGTTTGTTGACGACCCGACTCAGCGCAGAAACTATTTTGAACCAAAGGCCGAATGCAAGGAATGCAAAAAATCTGAATACTTGCAGCGCTACCCACCTCCAAACATCTTTAGCTATTCCCCATAGGTGCGCAGCAATGACGGTAGCTCTATCTAAGTTTTAGGGAGAAATCATTTCTCTCTCTCAAACGATTAAAAAAACTAAGTAAAGTGAATCGTTTCTCAATCCTTGTTGTTTTTAGCAGGAGTGCTATTCTCCTAGCTGTTACGTTGTGTAATCTGCCGGGCAGATTAGCCTCTGTCTGAGCGGGAGCATGCTACTGGGGATCAATGCTGAAGCAGGTTACTTTACTGGTCTGCGGGGGGATGCACCCGCCTAGCTACACGGGGCAAATTTTGTCCACGATCGCCGAGGATCGGGAGTTGAGCCGCCGGAGCCAGGTTATCTGTGCGCCCCAGCAGGCTCGGGGGGTGCTCTCGCCCTTTGCCCTGCGCCAGGCCCTCGAAAGTAGTTTAGAGAATAGTTTAGAAAAATCTGCTGCTGAGGCCGCCCCGCCAGCGCTGATTATCTGGGCGTTTAGCGCGGGCTGTGTGGGGGCTGCGGCCCTGGCGACCCACTGGCAGCGATATCGAGGGCGGGTGCTGGCTCTGTTTATGGCAGATGGCTGGGGCGTGCCCCGCGACCCAGGGGTGCCGGTGCATCGCCTCAGTCACGACCAGATTACCCACGACACCTCGCGCTGGCTGGGCTCTGGAGATGAAGATTTCTACGCTGACCCGGCGGTGCCTCACCTGACCCTGTGGCAGCAGCCCCAGATGGTGACTGGCTGGGCGATCGCATCGGGGTCAGCTCGGGAACGCATGACTGCCGCCGAGTTTCTCTGCGGGCGATCGCGCGACTGTATCGACCGCTACCAGAGATTAAACGAGGGCTGAATATCAACGGCCCATAACCAGCGGGCTGCATCCCCCCAAAGACCTCTGCCTCTGCTGCTAATATGAGAGGAAATGTTTCTCATTTAACAGCTTTTCTAAGCTGGTTCCATAAAGCCATTTCTGTAAAGCAGCGGCGGTGGACATACCCACTGTCTGTGTGGCCTGAAGGGGAGAAATGGTTCAACTTAACGTCTGCTTTACTCAATGCACCCTAACCCAACCCAAGCACCCGCCGCCATGACGACCCTCGTTGCCGCTCCCAATAGTGTTCTTGTGCGCCGCGCCTCTGGTGCCTTTGCCCTGATCGACAGCCTTAGACGCCACGGGGTAGAGCATATTTTTGGCTATCCCGGCGGGGCCATTCTGCCGATCTACGATGAGCTGTACCGGGCCGAGGCGGCAGGGGGCATTAGCCACATCTTAGTGCGCCACGAGCAGGGGGGTGCCCACGCCGCCGACGGCTACGCCCGCGCTACGGGCAAGGTGGGGGTTTGCTTTGGCACCTCTGGCCCTGGGGCCACCAACCTGGTCACCGGCATTGCCACCGCCCAGATGGACTCGGTGCCCATGGTGGTGATTACTGGGCAGGTGCCTAGCCATGCGATCGGCAGCGACGCTTTTCAAGAGACCGATATTTTTGGCATTACCCTGCCCCTGGTGAAGCATTCCTACGTGGCGCGGCGACCCGACCAGATTCCTCAGATGGTGGCGGAGGCGTTTTATATTGCCAAGACTGGTCGCCCCGGCCCGGTGCTGATCGATATTCCCAAAGATATTGGCCTGGCGGAGTTTGACTACGTGCCGGTGGAGCCTGGGCAGGTCAATTTGCCCGGCTACAAGCCCACGGTTAAGGGCAACCCCCGCCAGATCAACCACGCTCTGCGGCTGATTCGCCAGAGCGAGCGGCCCCTGCTGTATGTGGGGGGCGGTGCCATCACCGCCAATGCCCACGCCGAGGTGCTGCGGCTGGCAGAATACTTCCAGATTCCGGTGACCACCACGCTGATGGGCAAGGGGTCGTTTGACGAGCATCACCCGCTGGGGCTGGGGATGCTGGGCATGCACGGCACGGCCTATGCCAACTTTGCCGTCAGTGAGTGCGACCTGTTAATTGCGGTGGGTGCCCGCTTTGACGATCGCGTCACCGGCAAGCTCGACGAGTTTGCCTCCCGCGCCCAGGTGATTCACATTGACATTGACCCGGCTGAGGTGGGCAAAAACCGCAGCCCCCAGGTGCCGATTGTGGGGGATGTCAGACAGGTGCTGACCACTTTGCTGGGCCGCATCGAACAGGACAACCAGGTGCCGTCTCCCAGCCAGACCCAGGCCTGGCGCGATCGCATTGACCGCTGGCGGCGCGACTACCCCCTGGTGGTGCCCACCTACCCCAACGAGCTGTCGCCCCAGGAGGTGATTTTTGAGCTGGCCAAGCAGGCTCCCCACGCCTACTACACCACCGATGTCGGCCAGCACCAGATGTGGTCGGCCCAGTTCTTAAAGAATGGCCCCCGCCAGTGGGTGTCAAGTGCTGGCCTAGGCACCATGGGCTTTGGCATGCCTGCGGCGATGGGGGTGCAGGTGGCGCTGCCCAACGAGACGGTGATCTGCATCAGCGGCGACGCCAGCTTCCAAATGAACCTGCAAGAGCTGGGCACCCTGGCCCAGTACGACATTCCGGTAAAGACTGTGATTGTCAACAATGGCTGGCAGGGTATGGTGCGCCAGTGGCAGCAGGCCTTCCACGGCGAGCGCTACTCCTCTTCTAATATGGAGGTGGGCATGCCCGACTTTGTGGTGCTGGCCCAGGCCTACGGCATCAAGGGCATGCTGGTGCGCGATCGCAACGACCTCACCGCCGCCGTGGCCACCATGCTGGCCCACGACGGCCCGGTACTGCTCGACGTGCGCGTGCGCCGCGACGAAAACTGCTACCCGATGGTGGCTCCAGGTAAGGGCAACCACCAGATGTTGGGGCTGCCTGAGGTGCACGGCACTGGTGCTGGTAACGGCCCCGACTCCTGCGTCAGCTGCGGGCATCAAAACGTTGCCACCAGCAACTTTTGCTCAGAATGTGGCACCAAACTGTAGCCGTCTAATCTAGGGGCAGTTTTGCCCAGTTAATGGCCCAAGTTTTTCAGAATGCAGTATCCTAACCTCAGTTTCCTAACTGGTGTGGGTCGTCTATGTCCGCTGCGCTGAAATCCTATGTGCCTCGTCCCTTGCCGTCTCGGCGGCAGACAGCGACAGCTCGAGCCACGCTCCGCCCCAGGTCCGCCGCGCTGCCAGTAGAGAGCCAGCCCAGGGTTTGGCCGCCGGTGATTTTGCCGACGGCTCCGGGGCTAGAGTCTCCGGTGGTGCGGGTGTTGTCTCAGCTGCACCTGGTATCGTCGGCCCTGGCTGTGTCGCTGGTGGCGCTGACCCTGCTCAGCTATGGGGCCTCAGTCTACGTCAGTCGCCAGCTGAGCCAGGCCAGTCAGCAGCTCAACCGCCTACAGCGCAGTGAGCAGCAGCTCACCACTGCCAACGAAGTCCTCAAGAACCACCTGGCTCAGCAGGTGGAAAGCGACGCCACGGGGTTTCAGCCGCCCCAGCCCGACAGCGTTATTTTTCTAAAGCCTTCTGCCCAGACGGCGGCGGTGGTTTTACCTAGCCAGGTTTCTAACAGGGTTATGGGTCGTTTTGCCCTGCCTCAGGTTGACGTACCCCTGGGGTACTAAGCGCCAGCCCAACCGTGCGCTAGACCGACCGTTTACCCGCTGTTTTCCCTATGGCTAGTTCTGCCTACTCTGCCCGCCGTCGTCGCCGCCGTTCCCAACCCACTCGTCCACCAGCGGTGGTTTCCTTTAACCCGGCGGCAACCCAGGTGCGGGTATTGCTGGTGTGGGGGCTGCTGGTGCTGTCGCTGGTGGCGATCGCCGGTCGTCTGGCCTGGCTACAGCTGGCCCAGGGCGACAGCCTGGCTTCCTTAGCTCAGCAGCAGCGGCTCTCGACCCCTGTGCAGCGGCAGGTACGCCACTCTATAGTTGACCGCCAGGGCAATGTGCTGGCCGTTGACCAGGTGGTGTATACCCTCTATGCCCACCCCCGGCTGTTTAACCTTTCTACCCCAGAGGTGGCGGCAAAGCTTAGCCCGCTGCTAGATACCTCAGTGGCGGCGCTGGTCGGTCAGTTTGGCCAGCGCCCCACGGGCATTCGGGTCGTAGACGGGCTGTCTGAAGAAACCCGCGATCGCATTCGCGCCCTGGGCCTCGATGGCCTAGAGCTACACCTCCAGCAGCAGCGCTTTTATCCCCAGCAGCAGTTGTTTGCCCCCATCGTGGGCTTTGTTAACCTGGAAGGGCAGCCCCAGGCGGGCCTAGAAATCACCTACCAAGACCAGCTGTCTATGGTGCCAGCCGTAGAAGAGACGGCGGCGGTGTCAGCAGCAGAGACAGCGGCAAAAGCAGCAGAAATTGGCCCAGATCTAGAGGTCTATGGCCCGCCAGACAGTGTCTTTACGGCAAACACTGCCCCTTTACAGGAGGGCAATGCAGGAGGCGAGAGCAGCGCAGAAGCCGCCGACAGCCCGCCAGAGCTTTGGCACGACAGCAGCGCCACCCTGCGCCTAACCCTCGATAGCCGCCTCCAGCGCGCCGCTCAGCAGGAGCTACAGACGGTGGTTGATCGTCACCACGCCAAGCGCGGCACCGTCATGGTGATGGAGGCCCACAGCGGTGAAATGCTGGCCCTGGCCAGCGTGCCCACCTACGACCCCAACCAGTATTTCAACGCTAACCCGAGCGATCTGCGCAGCTGGGCCGTGAGCGACCTCTACGAGCCGGGGTCTACCTTTAAGCCGATCAATGTTGCGATCGCCCTAGAGGCCGGGATAATTACCGCTGACGAGGTCGTCAACGACAGCGGCCAAATACAGTTTGGCGAATGGAAGATTAGAAACCACGACTACGCTACCGCAGGCGGGCGGGGGCCAATTTCAATTACCGACGTGCTGAAATATTCCAGCAATGTGGGCATGGTGCGGATTATGCAAAAAATGCCCGCCGCCGACTACTTTGCCTGGCTCCAGCGCCTCAGCCTCGATCTGCCCAGCGGCATCGACCTACCTGCCGAGGCCGCTGGGCAGATCAAAGACCGCGAGCAGTTTATTGACAGCCGGGTAGAGTCGGCCACTACGGCCTTTGGTCAGGGCTTTTCGCTGTCGCCCATTAAAATGATGCAGCTGCTGGCCACCCTGGCCAATGGCGGCAAACTGGTAACGCCCCACGTGGTCAGCGGCATGGTGGCCGACGACAGCGGCGAGCTGTGGACTCCCCCCCGCCCAGAGCCGCGATCTATCTTCTCGCCCCAAACCACCCGGCAGGTGCTCACCATGATGGAAGCTGTGGTAGACAGCGGCACCGGTAACGTGGCCCAGATACCCGGATATCGCATCGGCGGCAAAACGGGCACCGCCCAAAAGGCAGCCTCCGGCGGCTATGGCCGAGGCCGAGTCACCAGCTTTGTGGGCATTTTGCCCATTGATGCCCCCCGCTATGTGGTGCTGGCCGTAATTGACGAACCCCAGGGAGACGACGCCTACGGCTCTACCGTGGCCGCTCCCCTAGTAAAAAAAGTTATTGAATCCTTGGTGGTGCTAGAGGGTCTGCCCCCCAGCGCAGCACCCTAGGCTGAACTATTCACCAGAGCAGAGGTCAATAGCTGAGTACGGGGGGCAACCTGCCGCACCCTGGCCTCTACCTCTGTTAAAGTGGCTGTCGAACACAGCAAAATCTCCAGAACGGTGATGATTTGCCGGTCTTCGGCTACGACCACCAGGGAGTGAACTCCCTGGCTGATCGCTCAAGTCTGCTAAAGCAGACTGGGGGAGTCGGCCCCCAATCCTCTTCAGAGGATTTCTGCTTGGAGCCTGGGACTTTCAGTCCTAGGCTCAGTGGCCAATCTGGCGATCCCGACCTGCGGTCTGGGCCACCTTAACAGGGGTACCCTGGCCTCTAAAACCCAGGCTCTGAGACTGAACCGCCGAGATTTTCAACGATGGCTCGGGTGTTGGACACCATCATCTTGAGGTAGCTATCGCCGTCGCTGCCGGGGGCACCAATGGAGTCAGAGTAAAGTTCTTGGGAGGCTAGGGGAACGCCCGCTTCTGCGGCCACGGTGCTAATCAGCTGGGGGTTAATGGTGGTTTCGGCAAAGATAGCGGGCACCCCCAGAGTCTGAATGGAGGCCACCAGCTGCTGCACGGTGCGGGCGCTGGGCTGCTCTTCGGTGCTGAGGCCAATCAGCGTGCCCACTACATTTAGCCCGTAGGCGGTGGCATAGTACTGAAAGGCGTCGTGGGTGGTGACCAGCTGCCGCTGATCGGCGGGAATCGTGGCGGTTTGGGCCTCAATCCAGCTGTGCAGCTGGGTGAGTTCGGCGATGTAGGCTTCGGCATTTTGGGTAAATAGGTCGGCCTGGTCGGGGGCTAGCTCAATCAGCTGATCGCGAATGGCTTCGACCATGGGCACTGCATTACTGACGTTGCCCCACACGTGGGGATCGGGCACCGTGCTGCCGCCTTTTTCTAGATCTAGGGGGGCTACCACTTCACCGACAGCTACCCGGCGAGCGCTGACCCCGGCGGCGTTGAGCAGGCGAATTAGGTTTGGCTCCAGGTTGTAGCCGTTGTAGAAAATTAGGTCGGCCTGCTCAAAGGCAATGCTGTCGGCGGGTACAGGTTCGTAGACGTGGGGGTCGGCCCCCGGCTGCAAAATGCTGGTGAGTTCGATTTCGTCGCCGCCCACCTGGGCGGCCCAGTCGGCAATTAGGGTGCTGGTAGCTACCACGGCAGGGCGAGCATCGACGTTGCCCTCCGGCGCAGATGCCCCCCTTTCGGCAGAGTCGCAGCCGACTAATCCTAACCCTACGGCTAATACGGTGGCGACTAGGCCGCTATACCGTGGAAACAGATCAATTCGCTGCATAGACTGCATTTCATATTCCTTTCATTTTCAAGATACAATACATTTCATAATCGTTTCATTTTTGGCCTATCCCATCCTGTGGACATCCTGCCCAGGAGAGAGAAGGTGTTTTCTGTGCTGTCTGTGCTGGAGCTATGGCGATGGTGGTTACTTCTAAAATTATGGTCGATCACCTCAGCGTGAACTATCGCGACGTGCAGGCGCTGCGGAATATCAACCTCACCGTGCGGCCCGGTAAAGTGGTGGGGGTTTTTGGCCCCAACGGCGCGGGCAAAAGCACGTTGGTCAAAGCCATGCTGGGGTTGATGCCGGTGGTGACCGGGCGAGTGACCTACGGCGACGACATTCTGGCCCACCAGCTGGATCGGGTGGCCTACGTGCCCCAGCGATCGCAGATCGACTGGACCTTTCCTGCCACCGTGTGGGACGTGGTGATGATGGGCCGGGTGAAGCAGACCGGCTGGTTTAAGCGGTTCTCGGCCCCCAGCCACCAAATCGTCCAAGACTCCCTGGAGCGAGTGGGCATGGCAGACTTTTGCGATCGCCCCATTGGTGCCCTCTCGGGTGGTCAGCAGCAGCGGGTGTTTTTGGCCCGCGCCCTGGCCCAGCAGGCCGAGATCTTCTGCTTTGACGAGCCCTTTGTGGGGGTCGATCAAAAGACCGAAACCGTGATCTTTAGCATCTTTCGAGAACTGGCGGCAGCGGGCAAAATCGTTTTGGTGATCAACCATGACCTGGGCGAGTCGATTACCAACTTTGACCAGCTGATTTTGCTCAATAAAGAGTTAATTGCCGCCGGGCCGAGAGACTGGGTGCTCACCCGCGACCATATGACCCGCGCCTACGGCGGCCACGTGGGCTTTTTTGGCCATGTCGCTTGACCTAGCGCTCAACCTGGCGGTGCTCGACTGGTTCTTTGAGCCGCTGCAGTTTGCCTTTATGCAGCGATCGCTGGCGGTCGCCATTATGGTGGGCGTGATCTGCTCGGTGGTGGGTAGCTACCTGATGGTGCAGCGGCTGGCGCTGCTGGGCGACGCCATTAGCCACTCGGTGCTGCCGGGGCTGGCGATCGCCTTTTTGCTTGGTGTCAACATCTTTATTGGGGCCTTTATCGCCGGGGTGATTAGCACCGTGATTATTGGGTGGATCCATACGCGATCGCCGATCAAAGAAGATGCGGCCATGGGCATTGTGTTCTCGGCCTTCTTTGCCCTAGGCATTACGCTGATCACCACCATTCAGCGCGACAACAAAATTGACCTCAACCACTTTCTCTTTGGCAATATTCTCGGCGTTACCGGCGGAGATGTGCGAGATACCGCCATTATTGCTGGGCTGGTGCTGTTAGCAGTAGCTGTGCTCTACAAAGAGCTGCTGTTCTATAGCTTTGACCCCCTGGGTGCCCAGGCCAGCGGTTTGCCCACGGGCCTGCTCAACGCCGGGCTAATGGTGCTGATCGCCCTGACCGTGGTGGCCAGCATGAAGGTGGTGGGAGTGATTTTGGTGCTGTCGCTGCTGATCGCGCCGGGGGCGACGGCCTACCTGCTGGTGCCGCGCCTGCACCAGGTGATGCTACTGGGGGCGGCGATCGGGGTTTTTTCGAGCGTCAGCGGCATGTACTTGAGCTACTACGTCAACCTGCCCTCTGGCCCGGCGATCGTCATGGTGGTATCGACCCTGTTTGCCCTGGCCTTTTTGCTTAGCCCCCGCCATGGGGTGCTGGTGGGGCCGGGTCGAGCGCGCCCCTGGCGACAGCTACAGCGCCTGCTGCGCCCTGGCCTTTAGCTGAAGATTAGCGTTCGCGGCTGGGTTTGATCTAGCTCTAGAGCGCTATCTAAACTCAGCCTTCAGATAGGGGAGACATGGGTGGTGTAAAAAAATGCACCAGAGAAATATTCTCACCAAGTCTATACCTTTAGACGTATGTTACGAATGTGTCCTGACTAACGCATTTGTTAACGTTTAGACTTAAATAGGAAAAGGCTTTTGGCCATGGTTCCTGATTGTGAGCAGTGGATATTGGGTTAAGCCACCATGCGAGATCTCTGGAAGGCTCAGCTCCCAAGGCTGAGGACGGTGCGACTCAAGGCGGTTCGTTTAAAGCCACTCAATCTACCACGGCTGCATTGGTCAAAGGCTGGCCCGCGCGGAGCATTGGGCTGGGCATCGGGTAAGCATGCCGCACCCGTGAAGGTATTTGGCGGGTTGGCGTTTGCGAGCCTTTTGCTGGTGCAGGTGTCGTCGCCCCTCGGCAGCCGCAGCAACGCTGACTCTGGCACCATGAGCCCGGCCCTCTGGCAAACCACAGGTATGGTGCGGCAGTCGATTGTGGATCTGTACCGAGCCCGACGACTGCTGGTGCAGAGTACCCTGCCTATCGATCCGTCCGCTGCTGGTGCAGAGGCCGCGCCATCGGCAGCGCCCGCTTCGCTTGGACAGCCTGTAGCCAGTGCTGCGGCCAATGCTCCGGCCCAGTCTGCTAGCGTTGGCGGAACCAAATCGCTGCCCCAGCCTGCCGATCCGCCAGCGCCCAATGCCGCTAACAGCGCCTTTGACCCCGGCAAAACGATTGACACCAACCTGGAAATGCGGGTGGCGCTCGCCAAAAATTCCTCAAACCTAGAGGTTGCCACCTCCGTCGATGGCTACCTGATGGATCTCGGTGGCCAAAACTACTGCAACCTGCCCGCCCAGAGCAGCGTTGTGCTCAGGCCCCAAGGCTCGGGCATGGCTGCTGGCAGCTGCACCCTGAGCAGCTCAGTGTGGCTAGAGCCGGGCGAAGGGGGCTACGTCTACGTGGGCGATAGCTGGTATAGGGGCCGCGTGCTGCTGCTCACCGACGGCTCGGGCCTGATGGCGGTTAACTTTGTGCTCATGCACGACTATTTGAGCAGCGTGGTCGGCAGCGAAATGTACGTCAACTGGCCCGCCGAAGCCCTCAAGGCCCAGGCCGTAGCGGCAAGATCCTACGCTCTGGTGCACCACGTGCGCCACGCCAAGCGCGCCTACGACCTCGACAATACCCAGCGCTACCAGGCCTATCTGGGCATTGGCAAAGAAACCAATACGACCCAGGCGGCGGTGATGGCCACCACCGGCGAATTTATTAGCTACGACGGCGGCATTGTCGAGTCGCTCTACGCGGCTTCTGATGCGATCGTGCAGGCGGCCCACGGCGGCAACGGCATGAGCCAAACTGGCGCGATGGAGCTAGCCACCAAGGGCTACAACTACACCCAAATTTTAGGCAACTACTACCCCGGCACCAGCCTCTCTCGCCTGGTGGTGGAGTAAGGAGACTCCTACCACGACCACCCGGGAGTCAACTCCCTGGCTCACTGCGAAAGTCTGCTGAAGCAGACTGTATAACTCGGCTCCCAATCCTCGCCCAATCCTCTTCAGAGGATTTCTGCTTTGAGCCTTGGACTTCTAGTCTCAGGCTCAGCGGCCAATCTAAGGGATCACCCTGTAATACCAAATCCGCATCACATAACCCCGATTCCTAAAACGCCAAGCCGTAGGGGCGCATGCGATGCGCCCGGTTGAATCGGTCATTGTAGGGGGCATAACGCTAAGGCGAGGCTCCGCCAACGCGTAGCAATGCACCAATAGGGGGGATGGCAACTGGCAACGTATTTTCTTGCGTGTCCCTAAGTTCCTTTGAGAAAATCCCCTCACGTCAAGCAAGGCGACTTCTGGAAAATAGTTTCCCAATGGTGGGCAGTGCCCACCCTACGGCGGCTACAGTCGCTGGATCAAAGCTGGTATCTTCTTTCCTAGAAATCTCCTTAGTTGAGCACTGTTTGGGCGAGCTGCTGCTGAATTAGGCCGGTGAGCTCAGCGGCTAGGGGCTGGTAGTCGCCGATCGCAGCCAAAGGCGGCATTGGTATTAGCAGGCTCACTGCTACCCAGGGAGTGAGGGTGTGCTGGGTCAGCTGAGACCACTGGTCGGCCCAAAACCAGTGACCAGGCGAAGGACTGCCGCTGCTGGGCAGGGCATACCACTGCACCACGGCAAAGCTCTGGCGATCGCCCCAGGCGCGAAAAAATCTAGCGTTCACTGGCCCAGCGCTGTCTGGGGAGTTGACCTTTAGCCCCTGGCGCGACTCAATGCGCCAGCTTTGCGCTCCGGCCAGGTCTATCCACTCCAGCTGAGGCTGGTTGCTGTGCCAGGGCTGGGGGTGCAGCAGCAGGGCAAACTGCTGCACTGCGGCGGCGGCTGGAGAGGCCAATGCAGACGCTGACGGGTTTTCTGGGGCAGCCGCCCGATATTCTCCCAGCGTCCAGGTTTGCTGGTTAATGAGGATCGGCTCAACGGTGGTGAGCTGCCAGCCGGGCAGCGCTAGCCCCTCGTTTTGCAGAGTGCGAAGCTGGTCGATCTGTGCCACCTGGGGGGCATTGACCCAGGGCCACTGACCACTGAGGTAGGCGGGCAAAATGGCGATCGCCGCCAAAGCCGCCAGCGCTATCACCAGCGCCAAATTGATCCACCGGCTGAGGCTAGAACTGAGAACGCTGGGCTGGGTGGTCATAGCAAAGATAGCCAGAGATAAGACAGAAAAATAAAACAGACCAGGGGCAGGCTTTGCCCTACACCGACTGGGACGGTGCCGCAGGCTGCACCGTCAGGTCTAGGCTGGGGGGCACCCGGTTTTGAATCAGCCGCAGCAGCAGAATAATAGTCAGCAGCATCAGGGCCGAGTAGAGGTCGCCGCCCCAGCTTTCGTGCAGCCATGCAAATGCTCCGGTGTGCCCCATGCCGTGGAAGTAGCTGAGCAGTGTATTTCGCAAAATATTGCCCGCCACGCTAATCAGCACGGTGCCCGCAACAAATAGCCCGCTGTGCAGCCGCGATCGATAGGCCCCCGTCCAGTAGGCCAGCATTAGGGCGACGTAGAGGCTAGTAAACATCATCTTCAGACCGGCGCAGTGGGGGGCGACCTCGACGGTTTGACCATTCACATAGAGGTAAATGCTCTCCACCGTCACCGGAACGCCGAGCTGCACCAGTAAAAACCCCGCCACCGAGGCAATCAGCTGCTGTAGGGGCAAAATGTAGGGCTCTATCAGGTAGGGCAGCTGGTTGGGCGTTGCCAGCGCCACCAAAATCAACGAAATCGCCTGTAAACGCAGCCCCGCGACCGATTTTAGACTTAAACACAGCCCCACCAGCATGACGGGCAGCGATAGATTCATCCAGTCGGGCAGGCGGGTGAGATACATCAACACCCCCAGCCCGACTAGCCCCAGCCCTAGGGGATGGCAGCGATTGGGCAGCGAGCCCCAGGCTGGGCGCTTGCCCCAGGTAAGGTAGGCGGCAAAGGGCAGCCCCAGCAGCCCATGGCTAAAGTACTCATGCTGAATGCTGATGGATTTGTGCAGCCAGCCATCGACCCAGTGCACCAGCAGCGGCCCGTAGAGGATTGCCAGGAGGGCGGCGATCGCCCAGGTTGGGGTGAGGTGGCGGCGGCGGGAGGGCATGGG
>QBMN01000063.1 GCA_003241845.1 Shackletoniella antarctica
CGGATGCCCCCCTTGGAGGCAAAGGCCAGGCCCGTTAAGAGGGGCAGGGCCAGGGTGCCGATACCGCCCCACTGGGTGAACACCAAAAAATCTTTGGGGGTGAACATGGTGGGGGTGAACATAGGGCAACAACAGGTATATGAGGTTTAGCAAAAGTCAGGGGTGAATTCCCTAAGGCGGGTGCCTGGTATCTGGCACTGGTATCTGGCACTGGTATCTGGCACTGGTATCTGGCAATACTCTTGCCTAGATGATCCTATCAGCAGTTTTCCAGTCTTAGGTCTGTGGAGCTACGACCATTGCGGCAATCTGATGCGATCGCCCCTGTCCCACCCCTAATCTGACCCCTTCACCTGACGAGCGGCACTATCAGAACTCAATAAATTTAGGTTGTAAACCTAACCAAGACACGGTAAAACTTGAAGCCGTAGCAATAACCCGTAGCAACAACAATGGCGGCAGCAATGACACAGGCAGCGGAGACAGACAGGGGTAGGCGGCAACTGCGGCTTGGTGCCCGCGCAGCAGGGCTTTTGCTGCCGCTGTTGCTAGTGGGCTGCGGTTCGTCTAAGGTGGCCCAGTGCAACCAGCTAGCCGAAGTCGTCAACCAGACCCAGGGCTTCATGCAGGAGTTTGAAGCCGAAATTCAAACCTTTAGCGAGAGCGCCGCCCAGGTCAAAGACCTAGACGACATCAAGCTGGCCGCCAGCCAGTACACCACCGCCGTTGATAAAGTCGTCACCAACCTCGACGGGCTAGTGGGCGATCTGCAATCCACCACCCTGCGCGACGAAGACTTGAATCAGTTTAGAGAAAGCTACGTGGGCGTTGTGCAGGGGTTCAGCACCGCCCTCACCGATGCCCGCGAAGCCATGGAGCTAGTGGTTCGCGTCGAGTCTGAAGCCGAACTGCCCGCCAAGATCGAAGAATCTCAGCAACAAACCCTGACGGCAGTAACTTCCATTGAAAATCTCTCTCAAACCGAGTCCCAGCTAATCAACGATGTCAATGGCTACTGCGGCGCGGCCCAGCCTCCTGTAGAACCAGGGTCATAGTTGCTCTCTGTCCAGGCCACTCTAAGCGGTAGGGTTAGCCAGCACAGCAGCCTTTACATTAGCCGTAGTCATACTTGAGACATACTTGCCCCCTGAGAGCCATACCAAGTCCAGCTCAAGATCGTTTTCTCCGGGCAGAACTCCGCTTTCAGGTTTGGTATGTTCTTAGGGTGATCGAGAACATCCCGAGTCCAGGTCGGGGTCTGTAGTTTTCTCCCGGTAGAACTCCACTTCTGGTCTTGGATCAGGTTTATCTGGCAATTATCCGCAAATGTGAAACATTTTCTAAAACTAAACCTATACTTTGAGGCTGGATCAGCTCCTTGGTATAAAACTCCACAGGGAAACAAGGGCTAGGCTATGTTAGTGGCATAGCTGCTTGCGGCAAATAGGCCTTGTGCCCTAGGCGGCAGAGGTTCTGGCCCGTGGTTGAGTTCTCACCCCAGGTTGACTAAGCCATTGCTAAGCCCGCTGAGAGACTTTCTAGTGTCTTAAAGCAAGCGCGTCTCAAAACAAAAGCCTTAGACCATGGTTGGCGATCTGTTCAAATCAGTTTAAGTAGCCCGCCTGAGTCTTTGATCTAAGTGTTTGCTGTAAGTTGCTGAAGTTTGAGAGGCGCATAATTTACCTAGTCTGAGATGTTTCTGTCCTGTGACCTACCAGTCTCAAGTTCCTCCCGATTTGAAGCAAGACCTGCTGCGAGCCGTAGACAATAGCCCCGCAGACTGGATCTTGTTAAACCTGGCCCTAAGCACCATGAAAATGGGCGGGCATCGCTACGGAGCTTTTCTAGACGCTGCTACCACCGCCGCTAAACTGGCCATCTACAGCACGTTTATAGAACAGGGCAACAACATCCGCAAAACCGGCTTTTTGTACCATGTTGAACCCAAACGGGTGAAAGCCATTGTGCAAGAAATTCAGGCTGCCCTGGCCGAAGGGCAAAGCCTCAAAGTACTCAACTCCAAAGAACCCTACTATCTAATTGCCCTGCCGTTTCTCTGGCAGGAGCATTTTCCCTGCGGGCCGGGGGAGGCGCGGGTGCTGATTCAGGGGCTAACCCCCGGCGAGCGCAAGACGATTGAAAATGGCCTACCGGCCGGCACCCCGCGCGCGCGCATCCTAGATCAAGTTGAGTTCAACGAACTCATGGAGTTGCTCCACCAAACCTCTCAAGAAGAGCTACCTAAGACCCAGCGCATGCCCTTCAGCGATGCCCTGATGTCGCATATCAAATTTCGACTGCTGCACTCGGGCACCGTCATTCAGATCGATTCGTCGCTGGTGGATATTCCCCTCTACGCCTTGGTCAGTGCATCCTACTCGCCCAGGGGAGAACAGGAGCGGGTGTTTGCCATGATCGACGACGTGGCTCGCTACTTTGGCTTGCTCCAAGCCTGGGTGCGCGAAGACGCTGGGGTGCTGCGGGGAGTTGAGGTCTTTGACGTGGCCCCCGATCAACGCCAGCAGGCCCTCGAAGAGCTAGACGAAATGCTGCGGGCCTGGGCCGACAAGTATCACCAAGACGGCGGACTGCCCATGGTGCTTCAGTTTGCGGCGGGCCGTCGGGAATATGACTGACCGCCACCGTCACAACTGGGTGGCTAGCCCAAATTATTCACGAGAACAGAAGGCGAAGCCTGCTCATTCCCGCGCAGGCGGGAAGCCACTTGAGGGTAGGTTGCGACCCCCAGATTCCCGTTTTCACGGGAATGACGGACATTTCCCCAGCGTTATGAATAATGCAGGCTAGGCCTGGGAAGGCTGGATTTTTGTTAGCTGGGAAGGTTTTGCCGGTCAGCTTAGGATCGCCCCTACGGATCCTGGCCTTAAGAACTCTGGCCTAGCTGAGGAGAAAATTGGGCTAAGCTGAGAAAGTTGTTGCGAAATGTAAACTGCATGGGCCGCACTACTTCATCGTCTGGCCGCAGGGTAGTGGTGATTGGCGCTGGCATTGGCGGGCTAACGGCGGCAGCGCTGCTGGCGCGGCGGGGCTATGGCGTAAAAGTGTTTGACCAGGCCGGGGTAGCTGGGGGTTGTGCTTCAACCTTTAGGCGGCGAGGGTTCACCTTTGATGTGGGGGCTACCCAGGTGGCGGGGCTAGAGCCGGGGGGCATTCACCATCAGATTTTTGCCGAGCTAGATCTGCCCCTGCCCGAGGCGACCCCCTGTGACCCGGCCTGTGCGGTGTTTTTGCCGGGGGAAACTGAGCCAATTCGGGTATGGCGAGACCCGGTGGCCTGGCGGGCTGAGCGCCAGCGGCAGTTTCCGGGGAGTGAACCATTTTGGCAGCTGATGCAGCGCCTGTTTCAGCCCAGCTGGCGGTTCCAGGGGCGGGGGCCAGTGCTGCCCCCCCGCAGCCCGTGGGATCTGTGGCGGCTAGCCCAGGCCCTGCGCCCCGCGACGCTGGTGACGGTGCCCTACACCTTTGCCACCGTGGGGCAGGTGCTAGAGCGACTGGGGCTGGGGAGTGATGCGCCCAGCGTGAAGCCTACGGCATCTCAGACAGGGGAACCGACTCAAGCCGAATCTCCCTCCAAGAATCGCCGTCTTAAGACCTTTCTCGACCTCCAGCTCAAGCTTTACTCCCAGGTGAGCGCCGATGAAACGGCGGTGCTCTATGCGGCTACCGCCCTGGGCATGGCGCAAGCCCCCCAGGGGCTGTGGCACCTGCACGGCAGCATGCAGGTGCTCAGCGATCGCCTCGAAAAAGCCCTGGTGCGCGATGGCGGCCTGCTCCAGCTCAACCACGGGGTGCGGCGGGTGCATACGGCCCAGGGCGCAGTGACCGGGGTAACGGTGGAAAACCAAAAAACGGGCCAAAGCTGGGTAGAACCTGCCGACCAGGTGGTGGCCAACGTCACGGTGCAGAACCTGGTGCAGCTGCTGGGCGATCGCGTGCCGCCGGGCTATCAGCGGCGAGTTGAGGCGCTGCCCCAGGGCAGCGGTGCCTTTGTGCTGTATTTGGGGGTAGAGGCGGCGGCGATTCCGGCTGACTGCCCGCCCCACCTGCAATTTTTGTATAGCTACGACGGCCCCATAGCCGAAAACAACACCCTATTTGTGTCGGTGAGCCGCCCTGGCGATGGCCGTGCCCCCGAGGGCCGCGCCACGATCGTGGCGTCTTCCTTTACTGATATTGGCCTCTGGTGGCAAACCAACGATTACAAGGCCCTGAAGCAGGCCTACATTGACGGGGCAATGCAGCGCCTGTCGGCCTACTTTGACCTACAGGCGTCCCATCTGATTCACGTAGAAGCGGCTACCCCACGCACCTTTGCTCGATTTACCGCCCGCGATCGGGGCAGCGTGGGCGGTTTGGGCATGCGAGTTAGTACCTTTGGCCCCTTTGGCTTTGCCAATCGTACCCCCGTGGGCGGGCTTTGGCTGGTGGGCGACTGCACCCACCCCGGCGAAGGCACAGCGGGGGTAAGCTACTCAGCGCAGACGGTGGTGCAGCAGATTGAGGCCCTATAGAACACAGGAAGTAGGTCAAAACACTGAAAGTCTACGAAAACTTTAAATATTGCATCCTACTTAACTGATAAAAAGACTCTCTACCTAGGTATGATTGGCAAAATCATGTTCCTACTGTCGGATGGCTACAGTGGTATTTTCTACCTGGAGAGTTTTCTCCCTGGTGAGCTGCTGGGGCGGTCAGTGTCAGACTCACCTCCAGGGGTTTGACTAGCAGATAGTCGCCATGGTTCCTCGATTGGGTGCCGTCGGTGCCTTCGCCTTTACAATCAGGTCAGCAGCATGAGCCCCTGGGATTCTCTAGATTCATGGTCAAATTACTCTAGTCGGCCTCCGGCTACTCTAGAAGACTTGCTTTACCAGCACTTTCAGTACTGGCGCAAGCAGGAGGCTCCCCACGAGCTGATTGAGCGGTTTCGCCATCTGTTTTTTGACCTGGCCAGCTATCCCGATAGTTCGGTGGTCAACGCGCTGCTCAACCTATCTGAGCAAAACACCGCCGACCGCGAGTTTAAGTATGTTCTCAATCGCTGCTGCTACACCCTGATCAATCCCTGGTATACCCAGTCTCGCGATCACTGGGCGATTCTAGAGCTGGTGCAGTTGTTTGAAAACCTGCCTCCGGCGCACGGGGTTAACCCCCAAAGCCAGAAGGTTTACGGCCTGGTCAAGGAGTTTTCCAAGACCGAGCAGTATGCTGCTCTGGTCAGGCTTCAAGACATTTTGAACCCCCGCGAAGCTGAAGCACCCGCCTCTGCTGTGATTGAAGAGCAGCCCCTGGGCCACCGCATTCGCCACTATCCTTTTCTCTACGACAACAGCCTGCTCACTAAGGACAGTGGCCAAGAGCAAAAGCAGAACATCAACGACCTGCGCTACCGGGCTGAAACTAGCCTGGGCATTAGCCTAGCCCGCTACCACGCCCAGTCCAAAATGCCAGACCGCTCAGAGCAGATCGCCAACCCTACGCGGCTAGATGCGGCTGGGCTAAATGAGGCCCTGAGTTTTTACGCGGGCAAAGCCAATGGCCGTACCCACCGCGACCAGGCCCGCTGGTTTGCCACCTACAGCAAGACTGTGCGCTCATTTCGCGACTTTAAAGACGAGTTTGTCGACTACCTGATTCAGCCGATCGCAGCGGCAGAGCCTAAGTACAGCGGCAACCACTTTACTCGCAACCTGCGTCAGTACCTGCGCGAAACCCTGTCAGAGTTTGACAACCAGCCGCTGAACAGCTTTATTTTGGTGGAAACCTGCCGCCGTTTGCTCAACTTTTTGGTGGTCGATAGCCCAAACCGTCCGGTGTTTCGCAACTTTCGCCACCTAGTTAACGATATCGGCCATGCCCTGACCATGGGGCTGCTGCTGCGGCTGGTGCTGTTTTGCTCGGCGGCGAAGCCCTGGCTAGAGCGCTGCTTTTCGGTGCTGTTTAACGTCCACGAGCGCCGCACCTGCAAGGAGGTGCCCTGGCTGGTGACGAGCCTAGAGCACGCTAACGTGGCGTTGATCACAAACTTTGGCGACGTGGGCTATCAGTTTTCAGTAATTGTAAATTCAAGGCCAGACGGGCGTTTCAGCCTCTCTGACAAAAATAGCCTCCTCCTCACACGGACTAAACATGAACCAAAAAGCTGAAAATTTGACTGTCAACCACAATTTTGCACCACACCTATACTGACATTGGATCCATTTTGGGAATCTGATTCAGCCTAACTTATGTCCGTATCTGTTAATACCGTTTGAATTTATAACTGCTGATCAGTTTTAGCGCGGTTCCAGCTAAATGCCTAGCCGGAGTTTCATTCGGGAACTCTGGCGGCATGGGGCTGTCAGTGTAGTTTTGGTCATCGGCTCAGTCCGGTGGCGTTTTTGGCCGAAGATTTCTGCCGGAAACTGCCCTGCCAAAAACACCACCGGCATACATTGAGGAGAGACTGGTTGTCGCATTCTGAGGTTTGGGTCAAGCGGGTGGCGATCGCAATCATTGCGATCGGCCTGGTGCTGCGCTTTGCCCATCTAGACCGCAAGGTTTATTGGCACGATGAGGTGTTTACCAGCCTGCGGGTGGCGGGCTACATGGGGCCGCTGGTGAGCGCGGCGGTGGTTGATCGCCCTACCCTCACCGCCGCCGACCTGCTGCAATATCAACAACTGCCCCCGGCCCCCTCCCTGGCTGACACCTGGGCCACCCTAGCCGATCACCCCGAGCACCCGCCGTTGTACTACCTGCTGGCCCACGGCTGGGCGCGGCTGTTTGGGGCAACGGTGGGGGGCTACCGGGCGATCGCAGCGGTATTTGGCGCGATCGCCCTGGTCGCCATGTTTTGGCTGGGGCGGCAGCTGTTTCCGCTGCACCCGCCGGTAGCCTGGCTGGCTACGGCCCTGATGGCGGTGTCGCCCGTGCAAATTATCTACAGCCAGGAGGCCCGCGAGTATAGCCTGTGGGCGGTGGGGCTGCTGCTGGCCCACGGGGCGCTGGTGCGGGCGGTGCGGCTCAACCAGCCGCTGGCCTGGCTCGCCTACGGTCTGGCCCTAGGGCTGAGCTGGTACGGGTCGCTGATGACCGGGCTGCTGGGGCTGAGCCACCTGGCCTTGATATTGCTGACCCAGCGCCAGCGACGGCCCTGGCTGGGGTTTGGGCTGGCCCATAGCCTGGGCCTTGGGCTGTTTATTCCCTGGATTTGGATAATCGTGCGGCGGTGGGAGCGGCTGAAAACGGTCACCGCCTGGACAGATGACCCTCAACCCTTAGACTTTTTGGCGCAGCTGTGGGGCCTGCACTACAGCGCTACTGTAGTCGATTTTAATCTGCCTCTCGACCATCCCTTTACGGTGGTTGGCCCGACCCTGGTGCTAGGGCTGGTGGTCGTCAGCCTGGTTCATATCGGGCGTCACTATCCCCGTTCAACGGCGGTGTTTTTGGGCTGCGGGCTGCTGGTGCCGCCCCTGGTGCTGATTGGCGGCGACATTGTGCGCACCGGGCAGATTTCGACCAACACCCGCTACTTTTTTCCGTCGCTGCTGCTGGTGCCGCTGGCGATCGCTGCCCTGGTCGCCCAAGGACTTGCAGCCCCTCGGCGGGCCGCGAGGCTGGCTGGGGCCACCCTGCTAGCCCTGCTCATCACCCTGGGTCTCAGCTCTGGCATCGCCTACAGCCGCGCCCCCGTCTGGTGGAACAAGGGCTTTAGCTCATCGAACTACGCCATAGCCGCCTATCTCAACCAGATGCCGGCCCCGGTCGTCATTGTAGAGGCGGGCAGCATCGCCCTCGGAGAGGCCATTTCTCTCAGCCACAACCTCAACCCCGACACCGTTGTCTGGTTGCTGCCCGAGCAAACTCTGCCGTCGGAGGCCAATCTTCAGGCGCTGCTTCAGGCTCAGCCCCAGGCCACTATTTTTATGGTTAACCCCACGGGTGAGCTGGCTGGCATTGCGCCCCCCGGTTGGCAAACCGAGGTAGACAAGGCGGTGCCGGCCTACCTGGTGCAGCTCAAACCACCGAGCCAATGAACCTGAGTTTGGGATAAGTAAAAGAGGGGCTTTGTAACTCCCGGTTCGCTCATTTTCCTAGCGTTCAGTTGATTAGCCAAACTCTGCCTGTAGCGTTTGGCGGCATGTTTGCCTGGCTGGCTTCACGAGTTGATGGATAGAATATAAGGCACGCCTTCAGTCAATACCTTGACTAAAGGCTATAAACCCCATTCTGCCGTAGGCAATTCTGAAAAGCCGTTTCGAAATCAGCGAACCGGGAGTATGCGGTGCGCTATCTCAAAACCGCTGACTAGCCCTGGCCAAAAACATAGCTTAGACTCAGCCCGATAATTCGAAACATGCCGTGGTTTAAGTTGGATATCCAACTCAGATTATTGGTTTGATTCTTTAATCCCGATGGAGCCGCCGCCAGAGGGGGTGCGAGGGACCTTGGGCCTCGATGCGATCACACAGTTTCTCCAGCCGCTGCTGCTCGTCTTTGGTCATGCCCCAGAGAATGTTGCGACTTTCGTTGACCAAGAGAGCCACCGTAAGGCCCACACAGAGGCCCAGCCCAATCGCCGCTGGTCGGTTATAGCCTAGGCCCAGTCGCACCGTCGACCAGGTAAAGTACTGGCGCAGCTGGGCAATTTCGGGGCGCAGGCTCCACAGGCTGAGGGGGGCCACCGTCAGCCACAGCAGGCCGCTAACCGCCCACCAGCGGCGCAAAATCATCACCCTCAGCTTTTCGATAGAGGGGCTAGGGTGGCCCATGGGTCAAACCTCTAGCTCAGGGTTTCAGGCTGGGCGTCAGCCTCGGTGCCATAGGCTTGACCGCTGCGATCGCGCCACAGGGCAAACAGCGAGCTGGCCACAAAAATACTGGAGTAAGACCCCGCTATAAACCCCACAATCAAGGCCAGGGCAAAGTACTTCAGGGTGGGGCCACCAAAGAGCACGATCGCCACCAGGGGCAGCACCGTCGTCAGCGACGTGTTAATAGAGCGGCTCAGGGTTTGATTGACGGCGCTATCGACCACGTCGTTGATATGCATGCCGGGGTTGAGCCTGAGGTTTTCGCGCACGCGATCGTAGATCACCACCGTGTCGTTGACCGAAAAGCCCACGACGGTGAGCAGCGATACAATAAACAGGCTGTCGACCTCCACCCCCAGCACCAGCCCCAGCAGGGCAAACACCCCGGCGGTGATAATCACGTCGTGGGCCAGGGCCAGAATTGCCAGCAGGGCGTAGTCGATCTTAAAGCGCAGGCTCAGGTAGGCCACAATGCCCGCAAACGACACCAGCAGAGCCAGCAGGCCAGACACCAGCAGCTGCCTGCCAATCACCGGCCCCACCGAATCAATTTGGGTGGAGTTGGGGTCAAAGGGGCCAATGGCGTCTTCTAGGGCGGTTTGCAGGGTAGTGCGCTCCTCCACATCGAGGGTGCGGGTGCGAATGGAAAGCCCCTGCTGCTCATCGCCCAAAATTTGAATGCTGCTAGAGTCTAGCCCCTGCTGACTCAGCACCGACCGCACCTCGGCGACGCCTAACCCCGCGGTGCAGCTGTCGGTGACAACGCAGGCGTGGGTCAGCTGCAGCCGGGTGCCGCCAGCAAAGTCGAGGCCCGGCTTTAGGGGGGCACCAAACTGCTGCCACGAAATCGCCATAGCCACCAGGCTGGCCAGCACAAACCCTGACGATATGCCCCACCACAGGCCGCGCTGCTGAATAATGTTGAGCTTCATGGGCACTCCTAGGGGCGAACGGGGTCGGGGCAAACGGGGTTTAGGCCGGGGCAAAACAGGCTAGGCTTGCGAAACTGGGGCAGGCTGATAGCCAGAAACATCAGGGTGCGGGTACAGGTGAGGGCCGTGAACATGCTGATCAGGACGCCAATGCCCAGGGTCAGGGCAAACCCCTTCACTAACCCAGCCCCAAAGTAAAACAGCGCCAGGCAAGAGATCAGGGTGGTGACGTTGCCGTCCAAAATGCTCGAAGTCGCTCGAAAGAAGCCTGATTCTACAGAACGATAGAGGGTTTTATTTGATTTCAGATCTTCGCGGGTGCGCTCAAAGATCAGCACGTTAGCATCCACCGCCATGCCAATGCTGAGAATAAACCCGGCAATGCCCGGCAGGGTGAGGGTGACCCCCAGCAGGTTAAACGCGGCCCAGGTGAGCAGAGCGTAGATAATCAGCGAAATATCGGCCAGCACCCCTGGCAGACGATAGTAAACCGCCATGAAAACTAGCACCACCGCCAGCCCCGCCATACCGGCGTAGAGGCTGCGCTGAATGCTGTCGCGGCCCAGGGTGGGGCCAACGGTGCGGTTTTCGACCACCTCCACGGGCAGAGGCAGGGCACCGCCGCGCAGCTGAATTTCGAGGTCGCGGCCCGACTCGGCGGTGAAGTTGCCCGAAATCACGGCGCTGCCGCCCGTGATGCCAGTTTCGGCGTACTGCACGTTGACCGTGGGGGCGCTGAGCAGGCGGTTGTCAAGAAAAATACCGATGCTGCGGCCGGTACCGGCGATCGCCTTGCTGATCTCAGCAAACTCGTTGCCGCCCTCGTTGTTGAACTGAATCACCACCTCCCAGAGGGTGCCTCCGGTGGGTCGAGCGATCGCATCGGTGAGCTTTTCACCGCCCAGGGTGCTCGGCTCAAACAGGTTGGCGATCGCAGTTTCACTGGCGGCAATGTCAGCCTGGAGCTTGTCAATGCGGGCCTGGGTGTCGCTGCCTACGGCTCCATCGGCGGGTAGGGCGGCCTGGAGGGCAGCCAGTTCACCCAGGTGGCCCTGGAGAATCTGGTTTTCGATTTGCAGCTGCTGCTCGGTGCCCGCCCGCTGGGCGCGAAACTCAAGCTGGGCGGTGCCCCCCAGCACCCGCTCCGCCTGCTGGGGGTCGCTGACACCGGGCAGCTGCACCAGCAGCTGATTGTTGCCCAGCTGCTGCACCACCGCCTCAGACACGCCCAGGCCGTTAACCCGGCCCTCGACCACGGTTTGCACCGCCTCCATTTCGCGCTCGGTGATGGTGGGAATGGCCTCGGTGGGCTGCACCTGAATGGTGAGCTGAGAGCCGCCCCTCAGGTCTAGCCCCAGTCGGGTGGGTAGCTGGGTGATCACCACCACGGCGGCGACGGTGAGCGCCAAAATTACCCCTAGCCAAGCTCGATATTTTGCCATTGCGGTTCGCTGCGGTGTGGGTGCGGGTCGGGATGACTATCCCTGGGAAAGTGGATTGGGATGGCGGTCCGTAGACATCGTGAGCCGTAGGGTGGGCACCGCCCACCCTACGGCTAGACCTTGAGGGCGACCATGTTTTCGACGGCGGCCTCAATTTGTTTGGGCTGCACAATGGTCAATGTCTCTAGCTTACCGTTGTAGGGGGTCGGGATGTCTTGGGAAGACAATCGCACCACCGGGGCGTCGAGTTCGTCAAAGTAGCGATCGTTGATCGAGGCGATGATTTCGGCCCCAATGCCGCCGGTTTTCATGCACTCTTCGACGATGATCACCCGGTGGGTTTTCTTAATCGACGCGCCAATGGTGTCAAAATCCAGCGGCTTAAGAGAAATCAGGTCGATCACCTCGGGGTCGATGCCCTTTTTCTCTAGACCCTTGACCGCCTGGGTGACGTGGTGGCGCATGCGCGAGTAGGTGAGAATGGTGACATCTTTGCCGGGGCGGACGATCTCGGCCTTGTCTAGGGGCACCACGTACTCGTGGTTCGGCAGGTCTTCCTTGAGGTTGTAGAGCAGCACATGCTCAAAGAACAGCACCGGGTTGTCGTCGCGGATGGCGGCCTTGAGCAGCCCCTTGGCGTTGTAGGGGGTGGAGCAGGCAACAATCTTTAGGCCCGGCACCGCCTGGAAGTAGGCCTCTAGCCGCTGGGAGTGCTCGGCCCCCAGCTGACGACCGACGCCGCCGGGGCCGCGAATCACCATGGGGATTTTGTAGTTGCCGCCGCTGGTATAGCGCAGCATGCCCGCGTTGTTGGCAATTTGGTTGAAGGCCAGCAGCAGGAAGCCCATGTTCATGCCTTCGATAATCGGGCGCAGGCCGGTCATCGCCGCACCCACCGCCATGCCGGTGAAGCTGTTTTCGGCGATCGGGGTGTCGAGCACGCGCAGCTCGCCATATTTTTCGTAGAGGTCTTTGGTGACTTTATAGGAGCCGCCGTAGACGCCGACGTCTTCGCCCAGCACAAATACAGTGTCGTCGCGGCCCATCTCTTCGTCGATGGCCTCGCGCAGGGCGTTGAATAGGAGGGTTTCTGCCATTGGATTGGATGTGGGTGAGTGGGTGAGTGGGCGGGTGAGGGTGAGGCGACGGGTAGGGTGCATTCGCGGTCAGCCATCCTGGGCAGCGCTCAGGTTAATGCCGAACCGCAATGCACCGTTTCCAGAGACCGTAGGGTGGGCACTGCCCACCACTGGATACGCTAATTCTCTGGGGATCACCCCATTTCTGGGTCTATCAGCCCTCAGCGAAGATGTATTTATACAGATCGTCGGGGTTGGGTTCGGGGCTGTCTTCGGCGAAGGTGAGGGCGTCGTCGATGCGGGTTTGGATGCGATCGCGCACCTCTTTCAGCGCCCCCTCGTCGGTGAGGCTGTGCTCTAGCAGGTAGGACTCAAACCGCTTGATCGGGTCGCGGGCCAGCCAGGCTTCTTTCTCGGCCTTGGATCGCAGCTCGTCGGGGTCGGCCAAACTGTGGCCCCTAAAGCGGTAGGTGAGAGCTTCAATCAGGGTGGGGCCTTCGCCAGCGCGGGCGCGGGCTACGGCCTCCTGGGCCACGGCCCGCACCGCCATCACATCCATGCCGTCCACCTCGACGCCGGGCAGGCCAAACACCGAGGCTTTCTTATAGATCTCGGGCTGGGAGGTGGCCCGCTCGTGGGCCATGCCGATCGCCCACTTGTTGTTTTCGACGACAAATAAAATCGGTAGCTTCCACAGGGCGGCCATGTTGAGGCACTCAAAGAACTGGCCGTTGTTGGTGGTGCCGTCGCCAAAAAAGCAGGCGGTCACCTGGTCGGCGCTGGGGTCGCCCAGGGCATCTTTGCGGTAGCGCGACTGAAACGCGGCCCCCAGGGCCACGGGAATGCCTTCGCCAATGAAGGCAAACCCGCCCAGCAGGTTGTGCTCGCTGGAAAACAGGTGCATCGAGCCGCCCCGCCCCCTGCTACAGCCGGTCTCTTTGCCAAACAGCTCGGCCATGACGTTTTTAGCGGGCACCCCAGCGCTGAGGGCGTGGACGTGGTCGCGGTAGGTGCTGCACACGTAGTCGTCGGAGCGCAGAGACCTGATCACTCCGCTAGAGACGGCCTCCTGGCCGTTGTAGAGATGCACAAACCCAAACATTTTGCCCCGGTAGTACATCTCGGCGCACTTGTCTTCGAAGTAGCGCCCCAAAATCATGTCTTCGTAGAGCACCAGACCCTGATCGGTGGAAATTGGGGCCGCTGGAGCCTGGAACTGGGGTAATGTTCGTTCTTGAACCATGGGTTGCTGGGTCCTACGCCGCGATGTCCAACTGTTGACTATACCTAAAAGTATCCCTCCCTGGGCAAGAGGCCAGATCAGGAACCAGATCAGGAAATTCCCTCTATCATACCGAGTCATACCGAGCAGGCTAATTGGCAACGGTGCCCGGCTTGGCTATGGGGTCAAGATCAGGCCGATCGCCGGGACTACTTTGTAAATCTTTCTCCTGGCTGGCTGTTGGGCGGTCTGGAGCCAGGATGGGATCTTTATGAAATCTTTTTAGGTGACGGTCGCTGTTTTGCTCAAAAACCAAAATGGCCCCTGGCAGCGGTAGCGGGCTTGTGTTGTAAGCTTCACTTCTGTTCTGCTTTGGAGACAAACACGATAGGGTGTAGCTATTTTCTAGAGTCGCAGGGGGCCAAAGGCTTTCACGTTCTGGAGAAAGCGAGGGTTTGAGACGGGGGCTAAGGCCCATGAATGAAAGCCCATGGGCACGGTAGCATGGGCATTGGGGCAGGGTTGCGGTGAGGAGTTGCGGTAGAAAGTTCAGCGGTTTAGACAGTCCGCAATAAATCTTTTTGGATACTATTTCGAGTGAATTCGCCGTTGGGGACGTAAGCTGTGCAAATTCCGTTAGACTACTACCGAATTTTGGGGTTGCCGATTCAGGCAACTGCCGACCAGCTACAGCAGGCCCACCGCGATCGCGGCCTTCAGCTTCCCCGGCGCGAGTTCTCCACCAGCGCCATTGAGGCCCGCAAGCAGCTGATCGATCAAGCCTACGCGGTGTTGTCTGACCGCGATCGCCGCCGCGACTACAACAGCAAATTTCTCGCCAACGCCTACACCGTTGACATGGCCCCCGAGCCGCTACCCGAGGGGCGCATTCTGGGCCTAGAGGTGAGTGCCGACGCCGGAGAGGCCGCGCTCAGGTCGCTAGCCACCGAACCCGGTGGCAGCGAGGCCCAAAGCTCAAAAATTGAGATCGAGAGCGACCAGCTGGTCGGGGCGCTGCTGCTGCTGCTAGAGCTGGGCGAATATGAGCAGGTGCTACAGCTGGGCCAGCCCCTGCTCAGCAACCCCTACGGCAGCGCAGCCACCGCTGACCCCGGCAAAGCAGACGTGGTGCTCACCCTGTCCCTGGCCTGCCTAGAGCTGGGCCGCGAGCAGTGGCAGCAGCGCCACTACGAAATTGCCGCCGAGTCGCTGCAAACTGGCCACGAGCTGCTGGCCCAGGGCAACCACTTCTCAGCTATTCGGGCCGAAATTCAGACCGAGCTGTACAAGCTGCGGCCCTACCGGGTGCTGGAGCTGCTGGCCCGCCCCCTCGACCAGACCCGCGAGCGTCGCCAGGGCATCAAGCTCCTCAAGGCCATGCTCGAAGACCGAGGCGGCATTGAGGGCACCGAAGACGACCTCTCTGGCCTGGCGATCGACGATTTTTTGCGGTTTATTCAGCAGCTGCGCGACTACCTCACCGCCAGCGAGCAGCAGGAGCTGTTTGAGCACGAGGCCCGCCGCCCCTCGCCCGTGGCCACCTACCTAACGGTATACGCCCTGCTGGCGCGGGGCTTTGCCCGCCACCAGCCCGCCCTGGTGCGCCGAGCCAAGCAGCTGCTGCTGCGCCTGGGTGCCCAGCAAGATGTGCACCTGGAGCAGGCGGTGTGCTCGCTGCTGCTGGGCCAAACCGAGGAGGCCAACCGCGCCCTCGAACTCAGTCAGGAGTACGAACCCCTGGCCTACATCCGTGAGCACTCGCGCCAGTCGCCCGACCTGCTGCCGGGTCTGTGCCTCTACGCCGAGCGCTGGCTCAAAGACGAGCTATTTCCCCACTTTCGCGACTTTAAAGACCAGCAGGCCACCCTCAAAGACTATTTTGCCGATGCCCAGGTGCAGGCCTACCTAGAGACTATGCCCGGTGGCCCGGCGGCAGAACCGCAGTCGCCGCAGTTCCCGGTGGCGGCCCCAGGGGTGCAGGGGTCGGCGCAGGGGTCGGCGCAGGGGTCGGCCAATCAATACTCCACCAGTCAGTTTTCTACCAGCCAGTTCCCCACAATTGAAGGGTCGCTGCCCATTGGTGCCCCCACCATGCCTAAGCCGGTAGTCACGGCCCGGCGCGTGGAGCCACCCCCGGCCCAGGGGCCTTCCAGCAATGGCAGCCGGGCCTACCCTGGTGCGGCCACCGCTCGCAATGGTCGCACCCCCCGAGCTAAGGCCCCCCAGCCCGCTGATTTGGGAGTAGGCCATGGCGATGGGCCACGGGGTGATTCTCAGCGCGGTGATTCTAAGGGCGGTGATTCTCAGGGCGGTGACCTGCGGCGGGATGCTCCCCGTCGAGATGATCTATCGGTGGCGGAGCGGGTGGCTCAGATGTCACCAGAGGGCAAAATGACGGCCCCTGGCGACAAACCAGCCTCCGATCGCCGTCCCCAACCCCCTGAGCCTGTGACCCTGGCCCCAGGGCAGGCGTTTCTGCCCGAGGGGGCGGCAAGGCGCGATCGCAGCGCCTCGCCCCACTGGGGTCGATTGGCCATCGTTGGGGCGGCGGGCATTGTGGGCGTCGGCATTCTCGGCTTTGGCACCATGCGCGCCCTGGGCTGGGTCACTACCGCCTTTAGCGGCCCCAGAATTTCGGGCCAGCCCCTGGCCATTCGCCTCGATCAGCCCGCCTTTGAGATCCCGGAGGTGCCCCCGGCCCCCGCCGAAATTGGCGTCAACGATATGGCGGGTCGGGTGATCAACGAATGGCTAGAGGTCAAGCGCGGGGCGCTGGGCGAAAGCTACCAGGGCGATCGCCTCGACGATATTTTGCTAGAGCCAGTGCTCGCCCAGTGGCAGCGCCGGGCCGATGCCGCCGCCGCTGAGAGCTGGTACTGGGAGTACGAGCACACCGTTGAGGTGGAGTCGGTCAGCCCAGACGACCCCACCGCCGACCAGCTCCAGGCGATAGCGGTGGTCTCTGAGCAGGCGAAGCTGTTTGAGTTTGGGGTCGAAAATATCGGTGCCGCCTACAACGACACCCTGAGAATGCAGTACGACCTGGTGCGCCAGGACGGCAACTGGTACATCCAGGGCATGAACAAGCTAGCGGATCTCTAGAACTGGTGAGAGCTGGTAGCCCAGAGAGAAATAAAGCTGACCCAGCGTCATAACTTCCCAAGCGGGTATGGTCAGCGGGGTGCGATCAGGTCTCTTCACCGCGGCAATTGCCTGTCATAGGAGCGATCGCCGTTAGCATAAACACCCGCCGGTTCGGCAATTACTCCGGACGGTTGGGGTATGACTGTGCTTTGATAGAATGCTGTTTGTATTAAACCCAGAGCCAGAGCTGAATGCCAGTAGATAGCCCGCCCGCTCCCCAGCCGCCCCTGGTGCTCGACACCCTGACCAACCCAGGGCTGCCCACCGACGAATGCCCTCGCCGGGCGCGGATTCAGCTTGACCTGCTGCTGCTGGCGATCGAGGCCCTCGATCTGGGCGGCAGCGAAGCCATGCTGGCCACCGCCCGCGACCTGGGCCTAGAGAGCCTGGTCAAAGGCCGAGTGCATTTGTGGCTGCTGCGGGGCACCAACCCTATGCGCCGCTATAGCCAGCGCCGCCCCCTAGACATCGAAGAGGCCAAGGCTTTAGTCACGATCATCTGCACCCTGGCGCGGCGGCTGACGGTGCTGGTGCGCCAGCTGCTGGTGGGCTATCAACAGCTGGCCGATAAACAGCTCACCCCCGACCACCACTTTCGCCTGGCCGACTACCTGATTCGCTTTCGCAGCCACTTTCGCGCCCGCATGAACCCGAGCCGGGCCGGGGTGATTGCCTACAGCAGCGACGAAAAGCTCGATCAGCTGGCCATAGAGCTACTGCAACAGCTGCTGCTCTGCTCCGGGGTGCTCGGCCCCCAACGTCTTTGGAATAGCCTGTTTGACGGAGAAGTATCATGACCGTTCAACGGCAATACACCCTGCCCCACTGCAACCTGGTGCTAGAGGGCATGAGCGCCAACGCCAACGATCCGCTCTCTCCCCTCTCGGTGCTGATGAATGCCGAGTGCCACCTGCCCGGTGCCACCGATGCCAGCCTCACTGGCGGTCGAGAATTTTTAGACAGTCTGGTGGCGGCGGTGAGCCGCTACGGGCAGCAGTTGCTCAGCGGGGTGCCCTACCCCACCGCCGGGGGGGCTGTGATCGTCGAGATCAAGCCCGGCGAAGGCCTCTACCACCACCTGATTGTGCATCAGCAGCCCCTGGGGGAGCCGGTGAGCGACATCAACGCCCAGCCGCCCCTAGACGTCAAGCTGACCACCGTGCAGTTTTACGACCTGATGGAGGCGGTGGATCAGCTCTTAGCCGATTCGCAGACCCTGCCCGATCTGACCGCTCAGTTTCAGGCGGTGTCGCGGCGGCTGGTGCAGCCCACCGAGCCGGTGGCTAAGCGGGCCGCCCCGGCGGTCTTGGGCGCTACCGCCCTGGCCGCTGCCGCCCTGGCCCTGTTCTTTGTGCCGCCGCCCACGGTTGAGCCGACCCGCCCTGAGTCTGACGCCTCAACCCCGGCTGAGTCGAGCACCCTCCCCCCAGAAACAGCTCCGGGGGCTGATGCCGGAGCCACTGAAGGCAGCAGCTCTGAGCTGTCCGCCGAGGGCGGCGATCTCGACGGCCTAGACAATGCCCCGCCGATTACCGATGCGGCGGCGATCGCCCTACTGAGTTCTGACCTGACCAATCGCCTGCAAGCTGCCTGGGCCGATGCTCCGCGCCCCAGCGGCGACCTCGCCTACCGCATGGTGGTCTCTGAAGACGGCGATATTTTGGGCTACAAGTACGAAAATGACCTAGCCCTGGCTGAAGTTGACAACACGCCGCTGCCCCAGCTCACCTTTGTGCCTTTGCCGGGGGCCGCGCCGGTGCAGGAGCGGGTGGCGCAGTTCATCACCACCTTTACCCCCGCTGGTGAGGTCGTGGTAGAGCCCATAGCGCCAGAGGCTTCTGGATCGTCTTCTGGGGCGAGTTCCGGCTCTGCGGTGGCGAGTGCCACCACTCCGGCATCGCTGCCGCCCCTGAGCAATCGGGTGACCGACGGCGATCGCATTCGCGACCTCAACAGCACCCTCTACGACAGCATTTTGGCCGATCTAGAGCCGCTGTCGGCCAATGAGGCCCTGCGGTTTCGGGTGCGGCTGACCGAGACGGGCGAAGTGGTGGGCTACGAGCCGGTCTCTGCCGCCGCTGGTCTGCTGGCGGCAGAGACCCCCCTGCCCGGTTTGGTGGCAGCGGCCAACAGCACCGCTGACCAGGCTGACTTTCAGGTAGTGTTTACCGAGCGCGGCGTGCTAGAAGTCAATCCGTGGGATGGCTGGCCCCAGTAGCTCATCCCTAGCGATTCCCCAGCGATTCCCTGGCGCTTCCCCTGTGCTCTCAATCTGAACGTCAACGATCTGAGTCATGCTGGCCTGATGTTTATTGCCCGATCGCGTCATGGCTGATTCCCCCAACCTGCCGCCTATCTCCCCAGAACCGGGCGCGCCCAGTGCTGGCCCTGGCCCTGGCAAGGTGGCCCCTGGCCCGGTCATACCGCCGCCTGCGCCCAAACCTCGATCAGGGCTGGGGGCGGGGCTGCATGGCCTATGGACCCTAGTGGTGCGGCTGATTATTTTGGGCGCTGGGGTCAGCCTGGGCTGGCTGGCGGGCCTGCTGGTGGCCCAGGCATTGCCCTCTAGCAACCCCGAGCCGCCGCTGACGGAGGTGGCCCTGCGCTACGGCAGCCAGACGCGGCGCAAGCTGCGGCAGATGCCCCGCTGGTGGCAGGGTAGCGCGCCACCAGCAGATGCCCCGGCAGACAATAACGCTTCACCAGCGGCTGCGGTTTCAGAGTCCACGGAGACTGCTGCGCCGGAGGCGGCTGTGCCGGAGGCGCTGACTGAGGACGAGCGGGATAGCATCGAGGCCGATCTCACCAGCTTGCAGCAGGACTTGGCCAGCGTCACCGCTCGGCTGACGGAGTTAGAGACCACCCTGGGCGCTGCGCCCAACGGTACTGTCGAAGAGCGATTGCAGCAGCTCAACCAGCGCCTTGGCCCGGCGTCGGCGATCGCCGACGCTCCCGAGACCGACGCTCCCGAGACCGACGCTCCCGAGACCGACGCTCCCCAGGCTAATGCTGCCGAGACCAACGACAGCGCTGAGGCCGCCCCCGCCGCGCCCCCCCCGGCGACTCGGGTGCCTTACCAGGAGCCGCGCTTTGCCCTGGTGAGCGATCGCATTGTTTTACCCAGCGCGCTGCTGTTTGAGCCAGGCAGCAGCACCCTCACCGCCCCTGGCCAGCAGCTACTCGACAGCATTGCCCCCGACTTGGCCCGCTACGGTGCCGCCACCCTGCTGGTGGGAAGCCACACCGATGGCGCCGCCGACCCCGACCAGGCCAGCCAGATCACCCTTCAGCAGGCGGTGGCGGTAGAGCAGTACCTGGCCCCGCAGCTAGAGGGCAGCGGCACCCGCTGGGTGTCCGTGGGCTATGGCCAAACCCGACCCAGCACCGGGGGCAATACTCCCGACGACCAGCAGCGCAACCAGCGAGTCGAAATTGGCATTGTGCCCAGCAATTAACCGGTAACCTATGCGCCTTGTGTTTTTTGGTACGCCCCAGTTTGCCGTGCCCAGCCTAGCGAGGCTGCTGGCCGAGCCGGGCTTCGAGGTTGCCGCCGTGGTCACCCAGCCCGATCGCCGCCGGGGTCGGGGCAGCCAGGTCGATGCCTCTCCGGTCAAGCAGGTGGCGGCAGCGGCGGGCTGCACCCTGCTGCAACCCACCCGCCTTAAAAAAGACCAGGCCACCCTGACGGCCCTTGAGCATCTCGGGGCCGATGCCTTTGTGGTGGTGGCCTATGGCCAACTGCTTTCCCAGCGCATTCTCGACCTGCCCCGGCTGGGCTGCATCAATGGCCACGGGTCGCTGCTGCCCGCCTACCGGGGGGCGGCCCCCATTCAGTGGGGCATTGTCAACGGCGAAACCGTGACCGGCATGACCACCATGCAGATGAACCTGGGCATGGATACGGGCGATATGCTGCTCACATCACGCCTCCCCATTGGCCTGATGGATAACGCTGAACATGTCGCTGCGGCGCTATCTCAGCAGTGCGCTGACCTGCTGGTGGAGACCCTGCAGGGGCTACAGGCCGCAACGCTCAGCCCCAACCCCCAGGATGACGCGTTGGCTACCTACGCGCCGCTGATTCAAAAAGAAGATTTTGAGCTGGACTGGAAAAAGTCTGCGATCGCGCTCCACAACCAAGTGCGCGGCTTTTACCCCAGCTGCGTTACCGCCTTTAGGGGCCAGCCCCTGAAGGTGATGGCCACCGCCCCCCTGGGAGCACCCCATTGGGCCGCACTGCCGCCAGAGCTAGCCGCACTGCAAGCGGCGGTGACTGCGATCGCCACCCCAGCCACCCCAGCCAGCCCCGGCACCCTGGTGGGATTGCTCAAGGGCCACGGCCCCCTAGTGCAGACGGGCGACGGGCTGCTGCTGCTGCGCCAGGTCAAGCCCAGCGGCAAGCAGGCCCAGGCCGGAGCCGACTTTGCCAACGGCAGTCGCCTGCAAATCGGAGAATCCTTCGTTTAGCTGCCGCGTCCCAGACTCCCTTGGTAAGCTGAGGTAAATTTGGTCATTCTTTCCGCAGAGAGAAAAATCACCTATGACAACAGAGCCTGCAGCGACTAGAGCGGTCTATGGCCCCGTGCCTGAGCATCTGCAAAATCGCCGCGAAGTAGTGTTTTTGGTGCTGTCGGGGCTGTTTCTTGGCACCCTGGGCATGCTCAACATTCTCAGCATCAGCCGCTTTGTCAATGTATTTACCTGGGGCAACTTTGCCGTCACCGTGGCGGTGGGGGTGCTGCCCTACCCGCTGACCTTTCTCTGCACCGACCTGATCTCAGAACTCTACGGCAAGCAGCGGGCCAACCAGGTGGTGTGGGTGGGGCTGCTGCTCAACGCCTGGGTGCTGTTTATTGTGTGGCTGGGGGGGCTGCTGCCGGGTTTTGAGGCCACCGACCCGGCCACGGGCGAGCTGGTGCGCGACGCCGCCGGGCGACTGCCGGTGTTTTTTGAAATTCGCAACCTCACCTTTGGGGCCGTGGCCGCTTCGATGCTGGCCTACATGGCAGCCCAGTTTGTCGATGTCTACCTGTTTCACTTTTGGAAAGAGCTCACCAACGGCAAGCACCTGTGGCTGCGCAACAACGGCTCTACCCTGATCAGCCAGCTGGTCGATACTACCGCCGTGGTGCTGATCACCCACTTTTTGGCCGGGGCGCTGCCCATTGAAGCTGGGCAAGAACTCTGGCCCCAGCTGATTCGTTTTATTGGCTACGGCTATGTGTTTAAGCTGGTGGCGGCGCTGCTCGATACGGGGCCGTTTTACCTCTGTGTGTTTTGGCTGTCAGACTACCTGGGGCTAGAGTCTCCCGTCCCCAAGCCGAAGCGCCCTCGCCTGGGCAGCCGCAGGCAAGATTGACCCCCGGCGGTGCTGAAGACTAGCGCCAGCGATGATGTACTCTGCGATGGAGGCTGGCCCGATGGATGAGAACTTGTCTAAACCCGTGGATCTGGCGGCCTACGTCGAGGCGATGGCGACGGCCCTAGAGCTGACTATTCCCGAGGAGATCAAGCCGGGGGTGGTGGCCAATGTGGGGCACATTTTTGCGATCGCCCAGCCCGTGATCTCCTTCCCGCTGCCCGACACCGTAGAAAGCGCCGCCACCTTCGAGCCATGACCGAATTTCAAACCGCCATGGCTTTAGCCGCTGCCGTTAAAGGGGGAACGCTTTCAGCCTCGGCATGGTTGGCGGCCACGCTGGCCGATATTGAAACCCGCAACCCGGCGCTCAACTGCTTTACGGCGGTGACGGCGGAGCGGGCGCGATCGCAGGCCCAAGGCATCGACGAGGCGATCGCCGCTGGCCAAGACCCCGGCCCCCTGGCGGGGGTGCCCTTCGCCGTCAAAAACCTGTTCGACATCCAGGGGCTGACCACAATAGCTGGGGCTAAGCTCAACCAGGGCAATCCCGCCGCCGCGCAAAATGCCACGGTCATTACTCGCCTCCAGCAGGCCGGGGCGGTGCTGGTGGGGGCATTAAATATGGATGAGTACGCCTACGGCTTTGTCACCATCAACGCCCACTTTGGCACCACCCCCAACCCCCACG
>QBMN01000064.1:0-259 GCA_003241845.1 Shackletoniella antarctica
GGGCTGGGCCACCTGTCGCTGCTCAAGCACTTTACCGACTTCACCGAAGGCATTTTTGACACGGGTGGTCTGGTGCTGTTTCTCTCATTTATAGTGCTGGGCCTCTACCTGACCGCCCAGTCCATTGAAACCCTCCGATTCCAGCGGTCTTAGCAGCAGGTTTTGAGAACAGATCATGGCGATGAAATCGTTTGCAGCCTACAAAAAATATTTGAAATATCTGGCCCTGCCTGGGCTGGCCCTGGTCACAGCGGGTCTT
>QBMN01000064.1:269-22574 GCA_003241845.1 Shackletoniella antarctica
GTGGCGGGGTGGACTCTGCTGCCTGCGGGCCTGCTGGTGGGCGGCATTGGCCTACTGCTGCTGGGGCTGGTTTTGGGGAACCAGGGCCAGGGGCGATTTTGGGCGCAGCGTTCTACCGAGGCCGGGGCCAACGCCCTCGTCGCCACCCTGGCGGTGCTGGCAATCTTGGGCCTGGTGAATTTCTTGGCGGTGCGCTACGCCAGCCGGGTAGACCTCACCGAAAACCAGATTTTTACCCTAGCCCCCCAGTCGCAGCAGGTGGTGCAGTCCCTAGAGAACCCCACCCGCATCGTTATTTTTGACCCGCTGCCCAACCCCCAAGATCGGCAGCTGCTAGAGAGCTATCGCCAGGCCGGGCCGCAGTTTACCTTCGACTACGTCAACCCCTACAACGACCCTCGCCAGGCCCAAGATTTTGGTGCTACCCAGACGGGCATGGTGTTTTTAGAAAGCGGGGACAACCGTCGCTTTTTGCAGAATGTCAGCCCCAGTGAGCGGCTGTCGGAGCGATCGCTCACCAATGCGCTAGATCAGGTGGCGAGCGATCGCACCCTCACCGTCTACTTCACCCAGGGCCACCAAGAGTTTGCCTTTGACGGCAGCGAAACCGGCTTTCTCCAGGCTGCCACTGCGCTCGAAGACAAGAGCGCCCTGGTGCAGCCCCTCGACCTGTCTCAAACTGCGGCAGTCCCCGACGATGCCAGTTTAGTCGTGGTCGCTGGCCCCGCCGCCGAGTTTTTTGATGCCGAAGTAGCCGCGCTAGAAACCTATCTCAACGGCGGCGGCAGCCTCATGCTGCTGATTGACCCCAACACCAGTCCTGGGTTAGACAGCCTGCTCGACCCCTGGGGCGTCACCCTCGATGATCGCGTCGTGCTCGACACCTCGGGCCAGGGTCAGCTGGTGGGTCTCGGCCCGGCTGCCCCCCTGGTCACCGACTATGGCGACCACCCGATTACGCGAGATTTTCGCAGCGGGCGATCGTTTTTCCCCCTGGTGCGCCCGGTGAATGTGGAAGAGGTTGCCGGGGTCACGGCGGTGCCCCTGCTCCAGAGCAATCCCCAAAGCCGAGCCGAGGCCCTGTCCACCGAGGGCGCGCTACAGTTCGACGAAAATGCGCCCCCCTCCGGCCCCTACACCCTCGGCGTGGCCCTCAGCCGCCCGGTCGCTGGGGCACCCGCCACCGCCGACGAGCCAGCCCCAGAGTCTCGTCTGGTGGTGATTGGCAATGCCACCTTTGCCACCGACGGCCTATTTGAGCAACAGCTCAACGGCGATGTGTTCCTCAACTCCGCCAGCTGGCTGGGGCAGCAGACCGACGCCACCCTCTCCATTCGCCCCCGCGAAGTCACTAACCGCCGCATCACCATGACGGTGCAGCAGCAGCTTGGCCTAGGCGTATTTGCTCTGCTAGTGCTGCCCCTGATTGGCTTTGGCCTAGCGTTCCTGATGTGGCTCCGCCGCCGTTAGCCCCCTTCTGTGCAGAACATTAAGGGACATGCGTCTAAATAAGGTACCAGAGTCGTTGATCGCTGTAGGGTGCATTCGCGAAGCAATGCACCAATGGAAAAAATGGCAATTGGTACGTTATTTTCTTGCGCGTCCCTAAGTAATGCCGCCAGGCTCCGCTAAACCATGGCGGCAGTACCGGTTCGACCTAGGCCTACAGTCCAATCGCGGCCTCGGCTGTCTCATAACGACCACAATTCGCTACTATGGTGAAGCTCAGGTCTTCGGGTCTGGGCTCCTTTAGCAGAAATGTTTGGGGAGGTGGGTTGAGGCCCACTTTTTTATTGGCATTATTTCAGTCGCTATATGGTACATCCTCTGATTCCCCAGTTGCTTGAGTTAGCGGCCCCCGTTGCCGAAGAATTGGGGTTAGAAGTGGTTGAAGCAGTGTTTCAGACCAACCAGTCGCCCCCGGTGCTGCGTATCGACGTGCGCAGCCTCGAAAATGAAGACACTGGCCTAAATGACTGCGAGAAAATGAGCCAGGCCCTCGCAGCAGTACTCGAAACCACCGACATTATTCCCGACGCCTACGTGCTCGAGGTATCTAGCCCTGGGGTATCGGCCGCCCTAGAAACCGATCGCGACTTTGTGGTGTTTAAGGGGTTCATGGTGGAGGTAAACCTGTCTGCTCCCCACAAAGACAAACGCCAGTGGGTAGGCCAGCTGGTACGGCGAGACGAAGCCGCCCTGGTGCTGAGCCAAAAAGGCAAAACCATCACTCTGCCCCGAGACCTGGTGGCTACGGTACAGCTCAGCGACCAAAGCCCCGATTAGCACTCTCCATTAGCAACCCCGATTAGCACCCGTTAGGTGCAGCACTCTTCCATCAATTTAAGGTTTAGCCCCTAGAGGTAAGTGATTATGTCGCTAGTTAGTCTGCCGAATTTGCAGGAAATGATTGATGTCATTAGCCGCGAGCGCAACTTGCCCAAGCACGCGGTCGAAAACGCCATTCGCGAAGCCCTGCTGAAGGGCTACGAGCGCTACCGGCGCACCCGAGAAATCGACACCCACTTCGACGAAGAATACTTCGATAACTTTGACATTGAGCTAGATGTAGACGACTACGACGACCAGGGCTTTCGGGTGCTAGCCACCAAAACCATCGTCGAAGAAGTCACCAGCCAAGACCACGAAATTGCCCTGGCAGAGGTGCGCGAAGTCGCCCCCGAAGCCCAATCTGGCGACACGGTGGTGCTCGATGTCACCCCCGACCAGCGCGACTTTGGCCGCATGGCTGCGATTCAAACCAAGCAGGTGCTGGCCCAAAAGCTGCGCGACCAGCAGCGCAAGCTCGTCCAAGAAGAGTTTCAAGATTTAGAAGGCTCCATTCTCTCAGCTCGGGTGCTGCGGTTTGAGCGCCAGTCGGTCATCATGTCGGTCAGCAGCGGCGTCGGCCAGCCCGAGGTAGAAGCCGAGCTGCTCAAGCGCGACCAGCTGCCCAACGACAACTACCGGGCCAACGCCACCTTCCGGGTCGCCCTCAAAAAAGTCTCCGAAGGCTCCCACCGGGGGCCGCAGCTGCTGGTGTCGCGGGCCGATGCGGCTCTGGTGGTTGAGCTATTCACCAACGAGGTGCCCGAAATCGAAGACGAGATCGTTCGCATTGTGGCGGTGGCCCGCGAAGCCAACCCACCCTCCCGCTCCGTTGGCCCCCGCACCAAAATCGCCGTAGATACTGTTGAACGCGACGTAGACCCGGTGGGAGCCTGCATCGGGGCGCGGGGGTCGCGTATTCAGGTGGTGGTCAACGAGCTGCGGGGCGAAAAAATCGATGTCATTCGCTGGTCGCCCGACCCGGCCACCTACATCTCTAACGGTCTTAGCCCCGCGCGTGTAGACGAGGTGCGCTTGGTTAGCCCCGACGATCGCCAGGCCCACGTGCTAGTGCCCGAAGACCAGCTCAGCCTGGCGATCGGCAAAGAGGGGCAGAATGTGCGCCTAGCGGCCCGCCTCACCGGCTGGAAGCTCGACATCAAAGACTCGGGCAAGTACGACTACGAAGTAGAGGATCGCAGAATTGCCGATCTAATTGCGGCCCGAGAAGAGGCCGCCCGAGAGGCCGCAGAACAGGCGGCAGAGGAAGCTGAGGCCGCTGCATGGCGAGCCGCCGCCGCTGCCGAACGAGCGGCGGCGGAAGCCACGGCGGCGGGGCTGGATGTAGAGACCCCGGCCCCAGCAGAGGAATCTCCAAGTGAGATTGCCCCGGCTGCGGAAGCAGCCGCTGGGGATCAGGCTGAACCCGTTGCCGAGGCTGTCGATTTAGTCGATTTAGAAGTCGATTTAGAAGCAGATGCCCCAGAGGCGGCGACCGATGCCTTACCTCCAGAGGAAGCATCTGCGGAGGAGGAATAAACCCACTCCAAGTCTAGACGTGGGGTTCTGCCTGTGAAAAGGCTCTAGATCCCGAGCTGGACTTGGTATAGCCAGCTGGAGGTAGACCGTGCAAACTAACCATCGGCGCTGTGTAAGCTGTCGGAGGGTTGCCCCCAAGGCCGAGTTTTGGCGCGTTGTCAGGGTTTACCCAGATCGTCAGGTGTGTCTAGATCAGGGCATGGGGCGCTCGGCCTATCTGTGCCCCCAGGCTGACTGCCTCCGTCAGGCTCAAAAAAAAAGCCGCCTAGGCCGTGCCCTCAAGGCCAACGTGCCGGAGGCCATCTATCAAAGCCTTTGGCAGCGACTGGCAGAAATAGAGGAAAAGGAACCCACCACAATTACCCCAGGTCCATCAAAAACTTAAGGAAAAATTGCGTATTTAGTAGGTTCAACCAAGAATTTTTGCAAACGAACCTTCCTAAAGGGCTGTCTCTCTGAGATCCTGTTCATTAGCGATACAACTGATTAAACTCATAATGTGGGTACTCAATCGGCAGCCCAGCCGTCGGTTGACCTGTCTAAAGCCTCTAAGGCCCCATGGACACCTGGCCTTGGTTTACAATGCCATGTTAGGGCTAACGTCGTATCCGTCAGAATGGTTTGATGTCGTTTTGTTGGACGAAGCAGGTTGGTTTATGTAACAAGCTTGACTAGCGTAGGGAGATGTGGATGAACGGCAAAGTGAGAATTTACGAGTTATCGAAGGAATTGAGTTTGGATAACAAGGACATCCTGGCGATCGCCAGTCGCCTTGACATTGCCGCGAAGAGTCACAGCAGCACCATCGCTGAGTCAGAAGCTGAGCAAATTCGGGCAGCCGCTCACCAGTCGCGCAGCAGCAGCGGCCCCAATCGGCCTGATCGCCCGCGTCCTCCGACTCCGGTTAAAACCGTAGCTCGGCCTGAGCGCAAGCAGCAGATTTTAGAAATTCGGCGTCACCGCGTCACCCCCAAGGCCGACACGGTGGCCGATTCCCCAGCGCCCGCGCCCGCGACTGCCCCTGCGGCCCAAGGCGCTGCGCCTGTGCGCCCTGGCAGCGGAGACCTGTCTAGGCCCCCCAGCCGCCCTGGCGCTGCTGCGGGTAGCGGTCAAGGCGACATCAGGCCCCGTCCCCCCGTTTCTCTAAATCGTCCGGGTGCTGAGCCGGAGGCCCCAGAGGCCCCAGAGGCCCCAGAGATTGCTCCTGAGCTGCTGACAGAGGCCCCCGTGGCCGATGCCCCAGTGAAGGTGCGCCCTGAGCTGGTTGGGCCAGTATCTCGCGATCGCACCGAAACCAGCGACAGCGCCGAATCAGAGGCTGCTCGACCATCTCGACCCGTCATTCGGCGACCTGAAAGCCGCTCTCGGGAAGAGCGGGCGACTGAGGATCGCTCTGCAGACAGCAATGGGGCACCGCGTCCCACCATTCCCATCCGCGAAATCGATGCCGGTGAGGAGGTGACTCGGCTAAAGCCCAAGCCTAGGCTGCGCCGTCCTACCACCGACGCCGATACAGCCAGAAATGAATCTGAGCGCAGCGAGAAAGCTGCGGCAGGCAACGACTCCATTTCTGTAATTGGAGCTAGCGGTCCCGATGAAACTCATCTGCGTCGTCCTTCCCCGCCCCGCCACAGACGCGACGAGCGCGAAGATGAGGACGACGATCAAAAGATGCGCGAGAAGGCCAGCAAGGTCGGTAAGACCAAGCGCCGTGGCCAGGGCGTACTGGGCGAGGACGACGAAGACCTCGACGCGCTAGTAGGCGATCTAGAAGAGGGCGAAGAGCAGCCCTCTGAAGAGGCGCAGCTGAGTATCTCCCTGGCTCGCCCGCCCAAGCCCAAGGGCCCCGGCGGCGGTACCAAGCCGTCTCCCAATGTGAAGGGCCACAGGCCCCAGCACCGCGACAGCAGCAGCGGGGGCGGTCGCGGTCGCCGTGGTCGTCGCGGCGAGGCCCAGCCGACCCAAGAGCGGCCTGAGTTCATCGTGCTCTCTGAAGGGCTGACGGTGCATGAGCTGGCCGAGCAGATCCTAGTGCCCGAGACCGAGCTGATCAAGTCGCTGTTCTTCAAGGGCATTGCGGCCAACATTAACCAGACCCTCGACATCGAAACTGCCAAGATGGTGGCCGAAGAGTTTGAGGTGATGGTCGAGACCAGTGAGATCGAGTCAGAGGCCAAAAAGGTCACGGAGATGCTCGACGCAGCTGACCTCGACAGTCTACAGCGGCGGCCTCCGGTGGTCACCATCATGGGCCACGTTGACCACGGTAAGACCACCCTGCTCGACTCCATACGCAAAACCAAGGTGGCCCAGGGTGAGGCTGGGGGCATTACCCAGCACATTGGCGCCTACCACGTTGACGTGGAGCACGACGGGGTTGAGCACCAGATTGTCTTCCTCGACACCCCTGGGCACGAAGCCTTTACCGCCATGCGGGCGCGGGGTACTCGGGTGACCGACATTGCCATTCTGGTGGTGGCGGCAGACGATGGCGTGCGGCCCCAGACGATTGAGGCCATCAGCCACGCCAAGGCAGCTGAGGTGCCGCTGATTGTCGCCATCAACAAGGTTGATAAAGAGACCGCCAACCCCGATCGCGTCAAGCAAGAGCTGATGGAGCACGGTCTAGTGCCCGAAGAATGGGGCGGCGACACCATTATGGTGCCGGTAAGTGCCCTCTCCGGTGAAAACCTCGATAGCCTGTTGGAAATGATCGTTCTAGTGGCTGAGGTGGGCGACCTCCAGGCCAACCCCGATCGCCTGGCTCGAGGTACTGTGATCGAGGCCAACCTCGACAAGGCCCGTGGCCCGGTGGCAACCCTGCTAGTGCAAAACGGTACTCTGCGGGTGGGCGATTCTATCGTGGCTGGCCCGATCTTGGGCAAAGTCAAGGCTATGCTCGACGATCGCCTGCGGCGGGTCAAAGTGGCTAGCCCATCCTTCGCCGTTGAAGTGCTGGGTCTCAACGATGTGCCCGCCGCTGGGGATGAGTTTGAAGTCTACCCCGACGAAAAAACCGCTCGGGCTGTGGCCGATCGCCGCATGCTCGACCAGCGCCAGTCGCGCCTACAGCAGTCTATGGCCTCTCGCCGGGTGACGCTAAACACTATCTCTGCCCAGGTTCAGGAGGGCGATCTTAAGGATCTCAACCTGCTGCTGAAGGCAGACGTGCAGGGGTCAATTGAGGCTATTCTGGCGGCGCTACAGCAGCTGCCCCAGAATGAGGTGCAGACTCGAGTGCTGCTGGCTGCCCCCGGTGAAATCAGCGAAACCGACGTCGATCTGGCTGCGGCCAGTGGCGCAGTGATCATCGGGTTCAACACCACTCTGGCTCCGGGGGCGCGGCAGTCTGCCGACCGCCAGGGGGTCGATGTACGCGACTACGAGGTGATCTACAACCTGCTCGACGACATTCAGGGCGCTATGGAAGGTCTCCTCGACCCCGAAATGGTGGAAGAACCCCTGGGTCAAGTGGAAGTGCGGGCGGTGTTCCCGGTGCGCAAGGGGGCTGTGGCAGGCTGCTATGTGCTCTCGGGCAAGGTAACTCGCAACTGCAACCTGCGAGTTGTGCGCGGTGGCGAGGCGGTTTACACCGGCAAGCTCGACTCCCTCAAGCGCATGAAAGAAGACACCAAGGATGTGGCCGCTGGGTTTGAGTGCGGTATCGGCATCGACAACTTCAGCGACTGGAAGGAAGGCGACATCATCGACGCCTTCAAGATGGTCACGAAGCGCCGCACCCTGGCTATGGCCTAGGAGAACCCCCCGGAGGACTATTCCTTCGGGGGCAATCTATGGGCATCTGTGTAGCAAGCAACGGAGTCAACCATGCAACCCTGGCGCAGCGATCCCTACCTGTGGGTACATTTGGCCGGGCTGGCCACGGTGCCTTTGTGGATCGATCTGTGCTGCTGGGACTGGCGGTGGGGAACCCTGCCCTGCCGGGTCTAGAACTGGTGGTGATGACCGTGCTGGGGGGCTGCCGGTGCTGGTCATGCAGCTCCGGCAGCCCTTCTATATTTTTAGCCTGCCGGGGCTGGCCCTGCGCCCCGCCGATCTACAGGATGATCAGCGCCGCCTGCTGACTCAGTTTCGGCGCTGGCGAGTGCGCCTATGATCGCTGCTGGTGCCGCTGGTGTGGGTGCTGGTGAAGCTTCATCCGCTGGCGTTTTTAGCCCGCGAGATCACGCCCTTTGGTGATTGGGGGCGGCTGGGCGGACTGGCGATCGCAGTCCTAGGCTTCTTTCTCGCCAACCTATTCCTTCAGGTGGCGGTGGCGGTGCTTCAGGTGCTGGCCACCTCAGACCGCCGCATGCAGACGGTGGTGCCCTACCCGGTTGATACAATCGCTGCCGACTTTACCTGGTTTGGGCTGGTGGTGGGCAAAATTTTGCCCATCCTGTCGCTTCCAACTTCGGGTACTTCAGCTTCCGACGAAGCCGAAGACCTCCCACGAAATTTCCTAGAAGACCTCCCAGAGAATGTGGATCAGACTGAGGCCAGCAGCGAACCGCTGTCGAAGGAGTTTTTCGATCATCTGTACCTGGCGGAAGCAACCGAAGCCCCAGCCGAAGCTGAGATTCTAGGGGGACAGGGAACAGCAGCGGAAACTACCTCTGCTGTTTATCCGGCGGCGGATGAAGTGGTAGCAGATAGCCCTGTGCCGTCTCATCTAGAGAGGGCATATGCAGAGAGGGCACATCCAGAGATGACTCATCCAGAGATAGATGAAACTCCCAGGGGTGAGACCGCGACTGGTGATGTCTCGATGGCAGCCTTACCTCCGATGCCTGTAGAGACTTTAGATGTCTAGGGAAACGGTTTTCCGGTGCTGGAGTACTGGGATTCAGCAAAAATGAATTCGCAACGAGGCATCAAGGACTTCAGCCCCGGAGCTGTTGAATTTACAATGGCTGACTGTGGCCTTTGTCACAATTATGACTGGGGGGATTGCGCTATGTTGGTAGCAGTAGTCGTTCACTGCTCCAGGATATTCTCTTAGCTCTGTGGCGCTCGAGCAGACCTGATTCTTGGAATGACACAGGATTTAGCCTTTACCTAAGATTTCTTTGAGGCAGCTATGGCCGTAACTCGTTCTGCAAACTCCACCCAGCTTTCTGACCACGCCCGCATTTGGTACAGCCTCAAAAACGCGATCGCAGGCAGCTCCGGCTTCAAAAGCTGGAAAGGTGAGCTGCCCGAAACTGAAGCAGAGACTGCACCCCTAGACCAGCTGGTGCGTCGTTATCTGCGTGAAACCCTAGAGACTCTGGCGTACTAAGGTGACTTCTGGAAAATAGTCTCCCCTATGGTGGGCAGTGCCCACCCTACAGCGGCTGGGCCACCTTGACAGGGGTCATTCACGATCCTAAGCCAGAACTTAATTTCAAGGGCGGGGTTTGGGTTGTGGAAACATGACCGCTTTTGATCTGGGCCTAGGGCCTTGTTCAGCTATACCTTGTAGTACTGCCGATACCAGTCCACAAACCTCCCGATCCCCTCTTCAATGGGGGTGCTGGGGGCAAAGCCGACATCGGCCATCAGGTCGCTCACATCAGCGTAGGTGGCCGTTACATCCCCCGGCTGCATGGGGGCCAAGATTTTTTGGGCAGTTTTGCCCAGAGCTGTCTCAATCACCTGAATAAAGCGCAGTAGCTCTACCGGCTGGTGGTTGCCAATGTTGTAGATCTTGTAGGGAGCCTGACTATCGTTGTCAGGGTTGCCATTAGCTGCGGGAGGGCGCTGCATCACCCGCACTACCCCTTCTACCACATCGTCGATGTAGGTAAAGTCGCGCTTCATGCGGCCCTGGTTGTAGACCTGGATGGGGCGATCGCCCAAAATTGCCTCCACAAACTTAAAGTAGGCCATGTCGGGCCTGCCCCAGGGGCCATACACCGTAAAAAACCGCAGCCCCGTGGTCGGAATTTGGTACAGACTGCTGTAGGCGTGGGCCATTAGCTCATTGGCTTTTTTGGTGGCGGCATAGAGCGACACCGGGTGGTCTACCCGGTCATCTACCGAGAATGGCACCTTCCGGTTAGCCCCATACACTGAGCTAGACGACGCAAACACCAGGTGCTCGACCCCCATCAGGCGGCAGCCCTCCAGCAGGTTCAAAAAGCCCGAGAGATTGCTGTCGGAGTAGGCGAAGGGATTCTCTAGGGAGTAGCGCACCCCCGCCTGGGCCGCCAGGTGCACCACATACTGAAACTGATGGCGGCTAAATAGCGTGAGCATACCCTCGCGGTCAAACAGGTCGAGGTGCTCAAACGTAAACGCATCATGGGCCTTCAGCTGGGCCAAGCGATCGCGCTTCAGCCCCACATCGTAGTAGTCGTTGAGGTTGTCAATGCCGTAAACCTCAACGCCGCTGTCTAACAGCCGTCGAGCGACAAAATAGCCCACAAACCCCGCTACTCCGGTAACCAGTACTGCGATGGCTGTTTCCTCCTGCTTACACCAATGTCTGGTTAGACCATATCTGGTTAGACCAATGGCAGTATTGTGCCCAAATAATCCCTTAAAATCTTAAGTCTTTCGCCTAATTTTGCCTGGGGCGGTGCCAGCAGGAAACCATTGCCGCCATCGGTGCTAGGATCATGACAAAGTAGCACAGAAGAATGGCAAAGAGAAAGGACGTAGTCGTACATGCAAGAATTTGAAAAAACAATATCCTTCGGTGGTCGCGATATTCACCTGAGAGGTGGGCTGTTGGCTCCCCAGGCTGGGGGCTCCGTGCTAGTGCAGTCGGGAGAAACGGCGGTTCTGGTGACCGCAACTCGCTCAACTGGCCGTCAGGGCATCGACTTTTTGCCCCTGCTGGTTGACTATGAAGAACGCCTCTACGCGGCTGGGCGCATTCCCGGCGGGTTTTTGCGGCGAGAGGGTCGGCCCCCCGAGCGAGCTACCCTCACCTGTCGCCTGATTGACCGTCCCATGCGGCCTCTGTTTCCCCAGTGGCTGCGCGACGACATTCAAATCGTCGCCACCACCCTGGCCATGGATGAGCAGGTGCCCCCCGATGTGCTGGCGGCGACCGGCGCTTCGATCGCAGTGCTGCTGGCCAAAATCCCCTTCTCTGGCCCGATGGCGGCCGTGCGCGTGGGCCTGGTGGGCGATGATTTTGTGATCAACCCCACCTACAAAGAAATTGAAGCCGGCGATTTAGACCTGATAGTAGCCGGGTCTCCCGACGGCGTGATCATGGTAGAAGCCGGGGCCAACCAGCTGCCCGAAGCCGATGTGATCGAGGCCATCGACTTTGGCTATGAGGTTGTGCAAGACCTGATCAAGGCCCAGCTAGAGCTGATCAAAGAGCTGGGCATCGAGGTGGTTACAGAGGTAGAGCCAGAGACCGACCCGACCCTCGAAACCTTTGTGGCAGAGCAAAGCACCGCTGCTGTCAAAGAGGTGCTGAAGCAGTTTGAGCTATCTAAGCCCGATCGCGACATTAAGCTCGACGCCATCAAAGACGAGCTAGCCGCCGCCATTGAGGCCCTAGCCGATGACAACTCTGTGAAACTGGCGGTAGCCGCCAACGGCAAAGCCCTGGGCAACACCTACAAAGCCGTCACCAAAAAGCTGATGCGTCGGCAGATTGTGGACGATAACGTGCGGGTCGATGGCCGCAAACTTGACGAAGTGCGGCCGATCTCCTGTCAGGTAGGTCTGCTACCCAAGCGGGTTCACGGCACTGGGCTATTTCAGCGCGGCCTGACCCAGGTGATGTCGGTGGCTACCCTGGGCACCCCCGGCGATGCCCAGATGATGGATGACCTTCACCCCGACGACGAGAAGCGCTACCTGCACCACTACAACTTCCCCCCCTACTCGGTGGGCGAAACTCGACCGATGCGATCTCCCGGTCGCCGCGAGATTGGCCACGGCGCGCTGGCCGAGCGGGCCATGGTGCCGGTGCTGCCCTCTAAGGAAGACTTTCCCTACGTGATTCGGGTGGTGTCAGAGGTGCTGTCTTCCAACGGCTCCACCTCCATGGGTTCGGTGTGCGGCTCTACCCTCTCGCTGATGGATGCTGGGGTGCCGATCACCAAGCCCGTCAGCGGTGCCGCCATGGGTCTGATCAAAGAAGGCGACGAAGTGCGCATTCTCACCGATATTCAGGGCATTGAAGACTTCCTTGGCGACATGGACTTTAAGGTGGCCGGCACCGATACCGGCATCACCGCCCTGCAAATGGATATGAAAATCACCGGTCTGCCCATGACGGTGATTGCCGACGCCATCAACCAGGCCAAACCCGCCCGCCTGCACATTCTTGAGAAAATGCTGGCCGTCATTGATACCCCCAGGGCTGAGCTATCGCCCTACGCCCCGCGCCTGATCAGCTTCAAGATCGATCCTGAAATGATCGGCATGGTAATCGGCCCCGGCGGCAAGAAGATCAAAGCGATCACCGAGCAGACCGGCGCTAAGGTCGATATCAACGACGACGGTACCGTTACCGTATCGGCGATCGAAGGCGAAAAAGCCCTCCAGGCCAAAGCCCTGATCGAGTCCATTGTCTTCAAGCCCGCCGCTGGCGACGTGTTTGTGGGCAAGGTTACCCGCGTCATCCCCATTGGGGCGTTTGTGGAGTTTATGCCCGGCCAAGAAGGCATGGTTCACATCTCACAACTGGCCGACTACCGAGTGGCCAAGGTTGAGGACGAGGTCAATGTGGACGACGAGGTGATTGTTAAAGTGCGTGAAATTGACGGCCGTGGCCGCATCAACCTCACCCGCCTCAACATTCACCCTGATGAGGCTTCAGCAGCCCGCGAGGCAGCGGCGCTGCGTTAGGGAAGCTGCCTAGAAAATGGAGAGGTGAGGACGATGGGGAGGATACGGAAGGTCTAACGTCCTCTCTTTATTTTCCTCATCCCCCTGGCCCCATCTTTCCCATCCCCTGTCCCCCGAATCAAACGTTGCCCGCTGCAATATTTGATTCGGGGGTTCTTTTCTTAGTACGATGCAGGGATACAAGTCTGTATACCTAGCCTCTAACCTCAAAACACCGTGCGAAAAATTGTTATTGCTGGCAACTGGAAAATGTACAAGACCCAGGGGGAAACCCTGGACTTTTTGCGCCATTTTCTGGGACAACTGACCGAGACCCCCGACGGGCGCGAAATAGTTCTATGTGCTCCGTTTACGGCTCTAGGGGCGCTGTCTAAAAGCCTGCACGGATCCAGAATTAAGGTGGGTGCCCAGAACATTCACTGGATGCCCGAAGGGGCCTTTACCGGCGAGATCTCTGGGGATATGCTGCGAGAGCTGGGGGTGCGCTACGTGATTGTTGGCCATAGCGAGCGCCGCCAGTACTTTGCCGACACCGACGAAACCGTGAACCTGCGGCTCCAGGCGGCTCAGCAGTGCGGTCTGACTCCGATACTGTGCGTGGGCGAAACTAAAAGCCAGCGCGATGCTGGCGAAACTCAGTCGGTAATTGCCACCCAGATCGAAAAGGGTCTGGTCGATGTCGACCAACACAACGTCATCATTGCCTACGAGCCGATTTGGGCGATCGGCACCGGCGACACCTGCGAAGCCGCCGATGCCAACCAGGTAATTGGGGGCATTCGCAAGCTGCTGAAAAATCCTGACGTTACCATTCAGTACGGCGGCTCGGTCAAACCGGGCAATGTCGATGAGCTGATGGCCCAGCCCGAGATTGACGGTGCCCTGGTGGGTGGTGCCAGCCTAGAGGCAGACAGCTTTGCCCGCATTGTCAACTTCCAGGAACCTTAGCCCCAGCTTTCTAAAGGCATTCTGATAAAACCTAGGCGTTAGAGATACCAACGTCGGTGGGTTTCGCCTCTGGGAACCGGGACAGGAACGGTTTTCGGCGGCGGCTTAGCCCTTGGCGTGCATCAGCCCGAGATTTAGGGTGCGGACTGCTCAGCCATAGCGCCATCGCTAGCGGGATCACAGCCCTGGGAGGGGTTGATGGGATGAACATAGCCCTGGTTATAGGTGCTGCCGTCGGGCATGGTGGCAAACTCCAAACGTGCTCCGGCGAGGTTGGCGTTGGAGAGGTCGGCTTCATAGAGGTCGGCGTAGCGCAGGTCGGCCCCGCGCAGGTCGGCGTTTGACAGGTTGGCCTGGCGCAAAATGGCCCCGTAGAGGCTGGCCTCTGAGAGGTCGGCCTGTTGCAGCTGAGCTGAGCACAGGGCGGCGTCTCGCAGCTCGGCCTGGGTGAGAGAGGCGCTGGTGAGGTCGGCCTTTACCAAGCTGACATGGAGCATTTGCGCCTGGCTGAGGTCGGCCTGGATGAGCACGGCTTCTGACAGATCAGCGCCTTGAAGGTTAGCCTGGTGCAGGGTTGCCTGGGTGAGATTGGCCTGGTGCAGCACCGCGTTGATCAGCTGGGTACGGGTGAGATTGGCCTGGGTGAGGTTGGCCTCTCGAAAGTTTTTGCGGCTGTGGTCTTGGTCGCTGAGGTCGGCGGCGGCCAGATCACACTCCTGGCAGCGACGGTCAGAACTAGGCGCTGCCGCTGGGGCCGTGGCCAGGGTTGCGGTGGTTGCCTCGGCTGACTGGTAGCGGGCTAGCTGCTCGCGCGCCACCCGTAGCGTTGTGGGGGTGATGGCGGTTAGGAGCACCAGCAGACTCACAAAAATATTCCACCGCATAAGGTTTGCCCTAGTTGCTGATCAGAGACTGTCTGAGTTAACTACTCAAGGCTGGAACCCAGTATCAGGACTATTGCTATCAAGCTGCGATAGAGACTGACTCAGTTTTTGTAAAGGATTACAGTTTACCCTGGGCATGACCGTATAAATACGGAGATCACCGAAAGGATTCATCAAAGTATCACACAGAGTTGTTGGTGAATTCGCAGATTCTTTCAGGTCTGTTGCGTATTCTAAAGGAGTCCCCCGAGGGGGCGTTCCCTTCCCTTCAGTGTGTTCTCGGTTATGGATGACTCGCCGTTTCGTCGTATTGTGCTACCGGCTTTGCTGGCCGCTGGCGCTGGCTTTGCTGGACTTACCTGGCCGCTGGCGTCTGATCACGCCGCTCGACTGTCTGAGCGACTGCCCGACCCGCTGGGCCGCTGGGCTGACTCAGCGATGATTACCTACCAGCATAAAGAATTTTCGATTCGCTACATTGGCTTTGCAATTTTATCGAGCGTGGCGATTGGTATTGGCACGGCTGAGGCCATGCGATCGCATCAGGGGCGAGTGCAGCGTCGCCAGGGGCTACTAGACCAGGTGTTGGCCGAGGCAGACCAAGATCGCCCCCTCGCCGATGCCTCTAGCTTAGATACGCTGCCTGCGCCTGGTGCAGAGCCACCTCAACCCCATCGCCTGGGCGGTGTAGAGACCGACGCTGCCCTTGACTGGGCCAGCCTGCTGCGGGTGCCTTCTGTCTCTGACTCTTTAGAGACAGAGACAGAAGGCGGAGGACTGCTGGCTATCCCCATTGATCAACACTCGCTGTACCACCTTGAGGGGGGCGGCCAGAACTGCTGCTTGGCTCTGGCTGTAGAGGGGGAGTACTACAGCTACTACCGCAGGCGCCCCAATTTAGACAGGGCGCGATCGCTGGTGCAACACCTACAGCGACGGGGGCAGCAGGCGATCGCCACCTGGGATGACAGCGGCTACATAGTGTGGGTATATCGGCCCAGCGCGGCCCGCCATGCTACCCCCTGGCCAGCTCTGGCAGCCAGCAATTAGGGGTGTCAGCCCAATAGGCAAGAGCAGGCTAGTGGTCAACTATAGTCACAGGCAAAAAGGTCATAGACAAAAAAGTCGCAGGCAAACAAGTCACAGGCAAACTTGAGCAGTACCTAGGCATGAATGTGAAAACGCTAGAAAATCTTTGGACGGCCTTTGTGGCGGGGGAGCGAGACTTTACCGGCATTAGCCTGGTCGGAGCCGATCTCAACCACTGGAGTTTGGCCAGGGTTGACTTTTGGGGGGCTGACTTTAGCGGTGCCAACCTGGCCCAGGCTAACTTTCGGCGGGCCAACCTGAAAGAAGCCCAGTTCAAAAATGCCATTCTGGCTGGGGCTGATCTGCGCTGGGCTGACCTGCGAGAGGCATCGCTGACTGAGGCTGACCTCAGCGATGCCCGCCTCGAAGGGGCACTCTACAATGCTCAGACCTGCTTTCCCCAGGGGTTTAGCCCTGAACAGGCGCGGATGTGGCAGTTAGCACCCGGCGCTGCTCTAGCGACTAAAGACCTGCGCGATCGCGACCTCGGCGGCACTGACCTCAGCGGCGCTGACCTCAGCGGTACCCTACTGGTCAACAGCCAGCTGTTTGGCGCTGTGTTTAGAAACGCCAACCTGCTCAGTGCTCTGCTGGGCGACAGCGATTTGCGCTACGCCGACCTGCGCCGGGCTACTCTGATGCTGGCCGACCTGCACGGGGCCAACCTGCGCCGGGCTGACCTGACCCAGGCCAACCTCATTGGCGCTAACCTGCGTGGGTGCGACCTGTCTGAGACCAACCTAAACGGGGCGCTCTACTCCGATACCACCCAATTTTCTCGGGGGTTTGAGGTGCCTGACACGCTCTATCATCTAGCTCCAGGGGCATCGCTGTGGGGGGCTGACCTCAGCGGCGCGCGGCTAACCGGGGTAGATTTGAGCGGGGCCAATCTAGCTGGCGCTAACCTGATGCATGCCGACCTGTGGGGCGCTTGCCTGGCTAACGCCGATCTGAGCGGTGCCAACCTGTTGGGTACCAATCTGCTGGGCACCGACCTATCGGGGGCTAATCTCAGCCAAACCAACCTCATGCAGGCCATTATCGACCTGCCGGGGGATATGGCGGCGATGGTGTCGTTTAATGGTCAGCCTGCTTGAGGGTGGGTGATTTTAGGCCAGTAGCCTTGGTGGCTGATTACAACAGCGTCATCTGGCTGTCGTCGCCAGGGGCGACCTCGTAGCCCAGGTGGCGGCGGGCGGCGGGGGTGACAACGCGGCCTCGGGGCGTGCGCTGGAGATAGCCAATCTGCAAGAGGTAGGGTTCGTAGACCTCTTCAATGGTTTGGGGATCTTCTCCGGTGGAGGCGGCCATGGTGTCGAGGCCCACGGGGCCACCGCCAAAGTTTTCAATCATCACCGACAGCAGCCGACGATCAGTCCAGTCGAGGCCGCAGGGGTCAACATTAAACAGCTCTAGGGCTTCGGCGGCGAGGGTGGCGGTAATCGGGCCTGCCGCCTTCACCTCAACGTAGTCGCGCACCCGCCGCAGCAGCCGGTTGGCGATCCGCGGGGTGCCACGGGCGCGGCGGGCAATTTCTACTGCTCCGGCGGGTTCGATGGGGGTTTTTAAGACGTCGGCGGTGCGCAGCACAATGGGGGTTAGCTCCTCAATTTCGTAGAACCGCAGCCGCTGGATCAGGCCAAAGCGATCGCGCAGGGGTGCGGTCAGCGCCCCCACCCGCGTAGTGGCCCCCACCAGGGTAAAGGGGCACAGCGGAATGCTGCGGGTGCGGGCCGACTGCCCCTTGCCAATGGTGATGTCGAGGCGAGAGTCTTCCATGGCCGGGTAGAGAATTTCTTCGGTCACCCGAGGCAGGCGGTGAATTTCGTCGATAAATAGCACATCGCCGGGCTTGAGGTTGACCAGCAGGCCGGCGATGTCTCGGGGTCGCTCTAGGGCCGGGGCGGTGGTGATCTTGCAGGTCACCCCCATCTCTTGGGCCAAAATTAGGGCCATGGTGGTTTTGCCCAGCCCCGGTGGCCCGTAGAGCAGCAGATGGTCGAGCGGCTCTTTGCGCAACTGGGCGGCTTTGATGGCAATGTTGAGCACTTCTTTTAGCGCTGACTGGCCAATGTAGTCTTGCAGGCGCTGGGGGCGCAGGCTGTCTTCTGCGGCCAAAACCCCAGGGGACGCCGATATCTCGGCCCCTGGAGCCTTGGCTTGGGCAGCTTCGGGCTGCACGTCTTCGGGCTGCACGTCTCCACCCTTGACCAGCGACAGCAGCGGCTGCAATGCAGCCGCTGCTGCAGGGGGTGCCGACGGCTTGGCTTTGGCCCGCTTGGGCTTAGCCGAGTCGTCGGAGGTGTGGGAAGAAACAATCGCCATAGGGGAGCCTCAGGGGCAGCCCCCCTATGATACTGTGGTGCATTTGCACTATCAAGCCATTGATTGGCCCTACAGCAGAATCAGCAGCCCCAGGCCAAAGCCAGCCAGACCCGTAATCGCGGCGCCCAGGCCGGTGCCTTTGGGCTCTGGGGGAATGCTCAGGTCTTTTTCAAAGTCGCACTTGAGGCAGTGATACACCGTGGGCTTATATTCCACAATGCTGTGAACACCGCACTCGGGACACTGCACGCTGGGCGGGGTGAGGGTAGATACAGTCATGACGACACACCTGTGGGTAAACGGGCAACCAGGAAAGCTCCATACCGGGCTGAAGCAGCGCTTCGCTTAACAACAGGGAACACAGTTAACAGCATGGAACAAATGCTCTGTTTGCACTAGGGGGAAAACTTCTGGAAAACTCTGGTCTAAATTCAGGATCTTTGTCAGGATTTTTTCACTTTGCTCAGGTAGGGCACTATTTCTCAGGCCCTAGGCCGAGAAATAGTGCGACATAAACCTTATCCAAGTCCAGAAGTAGAGTTCTGCCTGTGGGAAAACTACAGATCCCAAGCTGGACTTGGTATAGCTTCAGCTTTAGGGACAGCAATCAGGAATTGCCTCCGACTACATGACACTACATTATACTACAAGCTGTGGGAAGGCCCTCGGTTTCCAGGCCCATGATTCTCGGTTGCCCCGTCGATCAGAGCTGCTCGGGTTACCCCAGCCTTGCCCCAGGCTATCTGGAGCTCAGCCAAGACAGCGTGAATTTAAACGAGTTCGTAGTGCTGAACGGTGGGAAAGGGATCGTAGAAATGGTGCAGGAGCGATCGCCATTCTTCGTACTGCGGTGACGCTCGAAAATCGATGGTGTGATTTTCTAGAGTTTGCCAGCGCACCAGCAAAAGGTATTGATTGTCAGCTTCAAGACAGCGCTGTAGCTCGTGGGATCGGTAGCCGGGCATGGCGGCAATAATAGCTGAAGCCGTTTCGAAGGCTGCTTCAAATGCTGGAGCGGTGCCGGGTTTGATCGTAAGACTAGCAACTTCTAAAATCACAGGTCAAAATTCTGTAACGAATTGGCGTTCTAGGTAAGCCCGTGGACTGCTGTGGAATCGTGCAGGTCAATAGGTTTAACTCTGTCAGCAAAAAAACAGGCCGTCGACAATCTACTTCAAAAGTGAGAGAGGTCAGTTCATGCTTCTGGTAGATATGGCCAGGAGACGGCTGTTCTAAGGTTATCTAGCGTGCTGAGCGATCACCAGTAGCCCGAGAGGATTAGCCAGAGGTTGGCTCCATGGATTGCTTAGCCCAATAGCTCACTAGTTTATCCTCAATGGAGACTCTGATGTCTAACCCCAGAACCGAATCTGATAACTTCGACCCCAACATTATTCCGGCGGAAACTGCGGCTCGCAAAGAGCGCGAGGGCAGCGGCTATAAGCAAGTAAATGAAGAAGAGGCAGGGGATTCGATCAACACCACTGGCGGTGCTACCGTTGACCAGGAGGGGTTGGCCAACAATTACCCCGTGGAGCCAGAAATGTACATTGACGAACCCGGTGATCTGCGCGAAGAGGAAGAGGCCAGGAAAGACCGACGCCGGGCTGAACTGAGCGAAATTAATCAGACCGATGAGGAGGGTAAGGTCACCAGCGGTTCTGATACACGGGGCAAGGGCGTCGGGCTCGTCTAGTTTGGGGTGAGAATGTAGCATTCTTGTAATGCTTGGGGCGGTGGCGCGATCGCCGCCCGATAATGGGGGTATGACGTAACGGTCATATCCCCATTTTTGTGAGGGCATTGCCGCGATGACCCCAGCTACCCTGAGAGAACTTATCAACCGCTACTACCAAATCGGCGCCCGCGACCTGCACGGGCTAGACCTACAGGGGCTAGACCTGGCGGCAGCCCACCTAGCCGAGGCCGATTTGCGCCGCACCAATTTGACCCGTGCCAACCTGCACCGCGCCAATTTGAACCACATTGACGGCTATCAACTCATTCTGGCCCAGGCTGATTTGCGCAGCGCGTCTTTAGCCAATGTGGTGCTGCGAGAGGCCGACCTGCATAAGGCTAACTGCCACCGCACCACGCTAATCAATGCCGATCTGCGCGAGAGCCGCCTTGACCACGCTGACCTGAGCCACGCTGACCTCGAGGGGGCCAACCTGACCCAGGCTGACCTGAGCCACGCCAACCTCTACTGGGCCAACCTGCGCCACGCTAATTTAACCGGGGCCAATTTAGCTGGGGCCAACCTGGTGGGGGCCAAGTTTTGTCAGACCCGCATGCCCGACGGCACGATGCGCGACTCAAACTGCCCCCTATTGCCCAATGGGGTGTAAACCGGGGCTTGGATTTGGGCGTCGGATTTTGATAATGACTTTAGCTATTGCCCCTAGGGTGTGTCATCAACTCTGGCTAAAATCCTCATACCATCAGCGTTGCCACGCCCGACCAAAAAACAGGCTAGGGGTTATAAACCCTCATTCTTGGGTCATCAGCGGTCAATTGATGACAGCCCCTAGCGCAGCAGCTCGGCTGGGGTGATGGGAGCGGTGGTTTGGCGTTCGTCGTTGGGAGTGAGGGTGTAGGGCAAGGGTGGCTCTGGCACCAGCAGGTAGCGATCGCCCCAGCCCCCGTTGGTGCGGGCGAGTAGGTCTGCTGGGGGGGCGGTTTGACCTTGGGGTAGGCCCACAGGTAGCGACTGATCGGCCCACAAAAATGGCTCTCCGGCGGCGGTGACTCGCAGCACTCCGGCGACGCGCCGCCGCCCTGACAGGGCCAGCACGTCACCCAGGGCGGCCCCCACATGGTTAGGGGCTAGGGCAATGGCAAACTGTACGGTGTCTCTGGGCTGAGCGGCCAAATTTAGGGTTTTGGCCTGGGCCTGCCAGGGTTCTTGGTAGCGGCCATCTGCCGCCACCTGCCAGATCGTTAACCGCGCTGACCAACGGCCATTGGCCACGGTAATGGGCTGATAGTCGAGCACCGAGTATAGGGGGTCGGCGTTATGAATCACGGCGGTCTCGGGTTCTAGATACCTGAGGGCCACGGCGGTGAGCTGGGTGTTGTCGGGCAGGTTGGTGTTGCCAGCCAGGTCAAACTCGCCATTGCCGAGGGAGGTGGCCTCAAGGGTGAGGGTGGTGGCCTCTGAGAGCGGGGGTGAGCCTGGCGTCAGGGCTGATCGACAGCCGATGCAAGCCAGCAATATCAGCCCTAGTAAAAGGCTGGATCTAGTGAGCTGTGGGATAGTCATTATCTATAAGAAGTACGGGAGGAAGTACGGGATCTACGTAAATCACATTTAAGTCCACAGGCAGATTTCTGCCTGTGGCAAAACTACAAATCCGAATCTGAACCTGCTATAGACCCATGCAACCACAGCGGTTAGCGGCTATCCATAGCCAGACCATGGCTTTTGCAACTTCACATAGAAATTCGTGGCCCTGTATTTTTTTGAATATTCATCCTGACGGAGGAAAAACTCCTAGTAGGGTGGGGTAGCGTTATTTACCTAAGCTCGAACCGTACCTATACTGAAGTCGTCCTAAGACCGCTACCGCATCAGTCGTTATCGTATAAGGCGCTATCGAATAAGTTTTTATCGCATCAGTAGGTGCCTGGGTTTGGTTTTCAGGTTTCTTTATAGAAGCTATGGGTTTGTGAAGTTTTGCCTATTAATTTGGCCGTTCAGCAAGGTCAATGAATACTTGCGGAAGCCTGCTGCGATTGGCTGTGCGGCCCGTCTGCCGATCAGTCATCTAGCTGCGGCATCCTTCTGTTTGTGACTATGCCTAGCACTGATTGTCTAAGCTGTTGATAGTGGCTAAATATATGTTGAATACTGATTGAGTAGTCTAAATCTCTATAGTTATCTCTAGTTCCTTTGGGGAGCTAGATCGCGATATTTTTGATATCTAACTCATCTTATTTTGGGTGTCTTATGGAGCATTCTATGGGTGCTTGGGCAGTGCTGAGATATGCGCTGAACCCTGGCATATTAAGTTCTTTTGTGCTGGCGACTATCCTGTGTGGTTTTGCTCCGTCTGCCTGGGGGCGCGAGGTTACCAGTGGAGTTCTTGCCGCAGAGGCTGAATGGCCAATGCTGCTGGTGCCGGTTAAGCCTGGGCCTGAGAAGTTGGGGCCTCTGAAGCTGGGGCCTGAGCAGTCTGGAGTTGGTCTGATGCTGGCTCAAGAACAGCCTTCATCCCCTGTTTTTGGGGGTGTGGCTCGGCCCGCGGTGGCGCTGCCAGAAGTTGAGATGCCCCAGGTTGAGCAGCCAGAGGTTGAGGCGATCGCCCCAGAAGCAGTTGCTGCTGGTGATGGTGGAGTTGCGGCCCCAGGCGACAGCGCTGTAGACAGTGGCCCCACCGCCCAGCAAGCC
>QBMN01000065.1 GCA_003241845.1 Shackletoniella antarctica
CATACAGGCGGTTCTCGGTGCTGGTGACCCACTGGCAAAACTGCTCCCACAGGGAAGCGCTTTCGCGCCGCTGTAGAGTTGTGGTCATGATGTATTAGTCCTTGGTATTTATCGATCAAGGTACACAGGTTTAAAAATTGTTTAGATTCGCAACCTGCGCCTCATCACATTACAGCAGGTGTAGAGTTTTGTAAACAAACATTCCGTCAGCGCTTAATGTTCCCAGGGGCCATTGGCGCTCCATGAAGCTTTTTCAGAATATCCTCAACGTCTTGTTGTCAGGCGAATTTAGGCTGTTCTAGGGAAGCTGATTGCCGAGAGGGAAAGGTCGCTCTGGGGGTGGAGAGACGTGATCAGAGATTCTCATAATTGCTCGTAACAATGCCTCAGCCCTAGCCGCGATCGCAGCTTGTCACCTCTAAAGTCGCTCTAGGTAGTTGAGCAGGTCGGCCATATCCCGTGGCTCGGGCTGAAACTGGGGCATAGGAGGGGTCTCGCCACTGATCACTTGCCGAATCAGACCCACCTTGCTCTTGTGGTCAGAGACACCCACCAGCTTTGGCCCCACCTCTCCGGTAGCCTCTAGTCCATGGCAGACGGCGCAGTTCATTCTAAAGATGGCTTCGCCTCGGCTGCCGTTGCCCTCAAGGGCCAGCACCTCATGAATGTAGGGGTCTGAGGCCTGGGAGTAGCGCACGGCTACAACGCTTAGCACCACAGCGGACACTAAGATCACGGCCACTAGGGCTGCCTTCTTTAGCAGACGACTGAGGTCTTCGGCCTGTTCTTCTAGGGTGTTTTGTGCCAAGGGAGTAAAAACGTATGCAACATATTCTTTAACAGTTAAATGTTACGTACTTTTAAGAATCAACGGGTGGCTGATCGCAGAATCTTAAGGATTCTAATGCTAGATGAGAAATCAGGGGTAGCGGCGCTAACCCTGGGCTTGAGGCGGCTGGCCGGGGATAGTACCCTATGGGGATGTCTCAGCAGTGGAGAGCGATCGCCTCCAACGATTAAGCAAAATCTGCTTTGGCTATTGCTGATTGGCGGTTTCTTTGCGGCCCGGTCGTTTTTCTTTCACTATTTAAACTGCCATGGCTTCTCTCGACAATCCTCAGGGTGCCCAAGGCTCCCATGATGATTACTTTTACTCTACGTTTGTGGTCGAGTACATTGTGCCCAGGGGACACGAAGCTATATTTCGCCAGTGGTATGAGCGTCTAACAAGGGCTGCCAGGGGGTTTGAAGGCTACACCCGCACCGATCTGTGCCCGCCCCTAGACTGCGGCGATGGCGTGGTGAAATGGTACTCCATTGTCCATTTTAGAACTCCGAAAGAGCTGAACCGCTGGCTCAAGTCGAGCGATCACGCCGAAATCTTTGAGCAGGGCCGCGATACGTTTTTGGCCTACCGCTACAAGTCGTTTAGCACCGGGCTAGAGGGCTGGTTTTCATCCCACACCGGGGGTGGAGAGCAGAGCAGCCTGGGGCCACCGCCCTGGAAGCAGGTGCTGGCGGTGGTGCTGGGTCTTTACCCGACCATCGTGATTCAGGGCATGGTGTTTAGTGCGCTGGGCATTATGCAGACCTGGCCCATGCCGACGTCGCTGGTGATCAATAATCTAATCACGTCGTCGATTTTGACCTGGGTGGTAATGCCTCGGGTCAGTCGGGTTTTGAGCTTTTGGCTGCGCCCGGCCTATCGGTTGACGGCGCTACAGACCAACATCATTGGGGCCGGCCTGGTGTTGACGGCTTTGGCGCTGATGGCCAGCCTGTTTAATTACCTCGCCTGAGGTTTAAACTACTCCCAGCGAATTACGGGTAGAGCCATGGAGTCTAGCTTTTTGACGGCGGTGTTTTTGCCACTGGCCTTGTTTACGGTCATGCTGGGCATGGGGTTAGGGCTAACACTGGAAGATTTTACACGGGTGCTGTTGTACCCCAAGGCGGTGGTGGTGGGGCTGCTGGCCCAGCTGGTGCTGCTGCCGATCTTAGGATTCATTTTGGCCTCGATTTTTTCCCTCAGCCCAGAGCTGGCGGTGGGGGTGATGATTTTGGCCGCCTGCCCCGGCGGGCCGACCTCTAACTTAGTCACCTACCTGGCACGGGGCAACGTGGCGCTGTCAATTACGCTGACAGCCATTAGCAGTCTGATTACGGTCTTTACCATTCCCCTGGTGGTCAACCTGGCGACGGGGGCGTTTATGGAAGAGGTCACGGCGCTTCAGCTGCCGTTTTTGGCTACGGTGCTACAAATTGCGGTAATTACGATTATTCCAGTGGCGATCGGCATGGCGCTGCACTACTACCTGCCTCAGTTTGCGGCGCGGGTAGAGCGCGGGGTGAAGTGGCTGTCTCTGGCGCTGCTGGGGCTGATTATTGCGGGGCTGCTGGTGCAGCAGCGCCAGAGCGTAGCGGGCTTTTTTGCCCAGGTGGGGCTGGTGACGCTGACGCTCAACCTGGCGGCGATGGCGCTGGGCTACCTGGTTGCTGGGGTTGCCCGGCTAGACCGTCCCAGCGCCACGGCCATCACCGTAGAAGTAGGAATCCAGAACGGCACCCTGGCGATCGCCATTGCCAGCGCCCCCACCCTACTTAACCAGCCCAATCTGGCGATTCCAGCGGCGATCTACAGCCTGTTGATGTTTGCTACCGGGGGCGCATTTGTCTGGTGGGCGACGCGGCGCAGCCCAAGGGCGCAAACGCCTATTGGTTAGAGATCTTTTTGGTTAGGGATCTTTTGCCTAGCAAAATGCCCTGAACCATTATGGCTCAGGGCATTTTTAGCGCTGCTCGGGCAACCTGATTGACCTAAGCGCCAACCAGCCCAACGGAACTGAGGATGAAGTTGAGAATCGAGCTGATGATGGCTAGGGCGATCGCCCCCAGAATGGCGCTCCAGATGCCGTAGCGCAGACGGAAGCCTTCGATCAGCCAGGCTGATAGACCAAAGACGATGATGGCCCCAATCAGCGGAATCAAACCCAGGCTAATAAGGGCAAAGAAGCCGCGCAAACCGCTGGGGAAAAAGCCCCAGAGGCCGTTAAATGCACCGATGATAGCGCCCGCCAGCAAAGCCTTAACGGGGCTATCAATTTCAACCCCGATGGGGGGGATTTTGGAAATAATCAGCAGGCTGATGGCTAGAACGATAACGCTAATCAGAAATCCGATAAACATGGACGTTTCTCCTCACACAGGTGAACGATGGGGGTAATCGATATAGAGCCAGCAACAACAGGTTGAGCGGCTCTACATGCTTGAAATTATCGACTATAGGGTAGCATTTGCTACGGTTTTATCATGTTTCTCTTAGGACATGGCCCCGATGAGCAAAGCAGCTGTTTGGGGCTAGCGCTATCTAGCATCCGTCGCTCAAAGCTATCTATACCATGGCTTCTAAGACGCTGTCGGCTAGCTATCGACAAAGCAGCGACTAGTAGTCTACGCCTAGGGCCGCGCTCATTTTTCTGAGCACCTCGTTTTCTTTGTCGCTGACGCGGCTAGACCCAAGGCCCAAAATGCCGCCCTCACGGTACGCCTCGGCGACCTTAACGACCACAGACATGAGCCACTGTTTAGCCTCGCTAGCCTGGGCACCCGTTACCTTCGTGTCAAGGCTAGCGCCGACTTTTTGCAGGTGGGCGATCGCCAGGTCTCGCCCTTCCTTAGAACTCTTAAAGGTTTGAATCAGCCCCAAGATTTCAAACTGCTTTTTGAGCAACAGCTGCTCCCCCTTTAGCGGATCGGCCGCATCGAGCTCGGCGATGCCACTAACTAGCAATGGGGCCAGATCCCCTGCAATATCCTTGCGTTGCAGCTCTTCAGCAACAATCGCCACCCCAGCTTTAAGCTCCTGTAAAAATGAAACCGGGTCTACCCGGTCGGCTAAGACAACCCCTATGATGGCCTGCGAGGGTGCCTGCAGCAATGTTGTCCACTCTTTGTCGGTAAAATTCTCCCGCATAAAGCGCCCTGCTCCGATGCCTAAAGTTACGCCTCACGATATAGGCAAAATATATGAAAAATCTAAGGTTTACTAGAGCCTAGCCATAACTCCTTCACGGGTTTGGCGCGGGTCTTAACTCGACTCAATATAGAGCCAAAATTTTAGCCCAGCGAGTGCGTCACGTTTTTCCTTTTCTCACCCATGCCCCCTCCCAGAACTGCATTACTTCAGGTGCACGCCTCGGTATTTTTGTTTGGCCTGTCGGGGCTATTTGGCAAATTTTTGGCTTTGCCCGCCACGGTCATTGTGCTAGGCCGCACCGGCTTTGCCACCCTGGCCCTGGGGCTGGTGCTCGCCCTAGGGCAAACAACTATTCGCCTCAGGTCAGCCAAAGATCTATTGGGCATGGCTCTGCTAGGGGCGCTGCTGGCCTTCCACTGGGTGAGTTTTTTTAACAGCATTCAGCTAGCCACGGTGGCGATCGGGCTGCTGACGTTCTCTAGCTTTCCGGTGTTTGTGACGCTGCTCGAACCGCTGCTGTTTAAGACCCCCTGGCGCTGGCGAGACGGGGCGATCGCCCTCTTGGTCGTCATCGGCGTGGCCCTAGTCATCCCTGACTATCGCCTGGGGTCAGCGACAACTCTGGGGGCGATCTGGGGGCTGCTGTCGGGGCTATCTTTTGCGCTGTTGCAGTTGATCAACAAGGGGTATCGGCAGCGCTATGGGGCCGTGGCGATCGCCTTTTACCAAAATCTATTTGCCTGGCTCAGTCTGCTGGCCGTCGGCCCCCTAAGCAGCTTGGCCCTAAGCACCGGAGACATTGGTCTATTGCTGATCTTAGGTGTGCTGTGCACGGCTGTCGCCCATACCCTGTTTATCGAGAGTCTGGCGGTGCTGCGCACCCAAACCGCCAGCGTGATCAGCGCCCTCGAGCCGGTCTATGGCATTGTTCTCGCAGCCCTGCTGCTGGGAGAAGTGCCTAACCTGCGCACGCTGCTGGGGGGCGGTCTAGTTATCGGCACAACCGTCTGGGCTAGCTGGCCCGATAAAACGGCTCCCCAATAAACTGCAAACTGCTCTGTAAGTCTTGCTCTTTGAGTAATGGCCTGCTGTTTGGGTAATGGCGTACTGCACTACCGCCAACCCCAGGCGATTTGTGTAAGATCAAAGCGGTCTTGAGGAAAGCCCTATGCTTGTACAGCTCGTTCGCCCCCTGGTACGTACTCAGGTGCATATGCTCAGCCAGGCTAAGTCAGCCAGCGGCAAGCTGGTGGGCATGGTGTCGCAGTGGCTTGGCTATCTGGGCATTCACGCCGAGGTCACGCAGCTCCACACGACCGGCGATCGCATTCAGGTCTCCCTTTGCGTCGGCAAACCCGAGCAGTGTACCGAGGCCGAGTGGCAAAAAATTCTCGACAACCTCAACCAAGACCAAGACACCTCCGTTGAAGAAGAAGCCCTGGCCTACACCGCCATGACCTCCGCCCAGCAGAGCAAGGTGCAGCGGCTGCTGGCCTCCATTCTCCACGCCAGCGGCCAAGACCCCCTGGCCGAGTGGGCTATCCTGCGCCCCCGCCTGGTGGCCATGGGCATGGAAGAGTCAATGCTGGTGGGCGTTCAGTCGGCCCTCAAGGTGCCCATGCCCATGGAGCTATTGGTTGAGCGGCTAGAGCCTGAGGTGGCGGCCTTTGTGCTCTCGAAGGCCATTAATATCGCCCTACTCGACCAGCAGATCAGCCAGGCCGAAGACACCGCCCTCAAGACCCTGCTCAACGCCGTTGATCACCCCGTTGTCGCCTAGCAATTTGTCGCCTAGAAACATGGATTCCGCTGCCGTCCTCTTTCACCTCGCCTTCCCGGTGGCCGATATCTCCACCGCCAAGGATTTTTACGTCAAGGGGTTGGGGTGCGAGCCAGGGCGCGAAACGGGAAACTCTCTAATTCTGAACCTCTACGGCCACCAGTTGGTAGCCCACACTGCCACCGACCTCACCCCCCAAAAAGGCATTTACCCTTGCCATTTTGGCCTGGTGTTTTTGGTCGAAACCGACTGGGAGTTCTTGATCCAAAGAGCCAAAGAGCATCACCTCACCTTCTATCAGGGCGAAAAGCGCCGCTTCCCTGGCACACCACTGGAGCACCGCACCTTCTTTCTGCAAGACCCCTTCCACAACCTGCTGGAGTTTAAGTACTACTGCCATCCCAGCGCCATCTTTGGCGAGGTAGAGCAAAGTCTAGTGGGCGATGCCGAGTAGTCCATCCACTACTGGGGCAAATCTCGGTCGGTGACATGCCTGACTGCGGGTTCCAGGCAGACACGTGGGTCTGTCCCTACGGCAGGTCGACCATGCCTCCTGCCGTGATAGGTTGAGGACTGGCAATTCTTTGGCTCCGACCTGCGGCTATGCACAAAATTCCAGTCACCATTGTTACCGGCTTTCTCGGGGCGGGCAAAACCACCCTGATCCGCCACCTGCTGCAAAATCCTGAGGGGCGGCGCATTGCCGTACTGGTAAACGAATTTGGCGAAGTGGGCATCGATGGCGACCTGCTGCGCAACTGCCAGGTGTGTGACGAGGACGAAGCCCCCGCCACCAACATTGTCGAACTCACCAACGGCTGTCTTTGCTGCACTGTGCAAGAAGAATTCTTGCCCACCATGCAGGTGCTCATGGAGCGCCGCGACCAGATCGACTGCATTGTGATTGAGACCTCCGGCCTAGCGCTACCTAAACCCCTCGTGCAGGCCTTTCGCTGGCCCGAAATTCGCACCGCCGCCACCGTCGATAGCGTGATTACTCTGGTCGACTGTGAAGCCCTGGCCGCCGGAGATTTGGTGGGCGACTTGCCCGCCCTAGAGGCTCAGCGCCAGGCCGATGACAGCCTCGACCACGAAACACCTTTAGAAGAACTGTTTGAAGACCAGCTCAACTGCGCCGACCTGGTGCTGCTGACCAAGGTGGATAAGGTGAGTGAGGGCGATCGCACCCGCATTGAGCAATGGCTCGCCACCCAACTTCCCCGCCCGGTCAAAGTGCTGGGTATCGAGGGCAAAGCCATTAGCCCCGATCTGCTGCTGGGCTTTAATGCCGCCGTCGAAGACCACCTCGACAGCCGCCCCAGCCACCACGACCATGAGCACGATCATGACCATGACGACGACATTATGGCCATCCCGGTTGTGCTCAACCAGGGCTTTGAACCCAAGGCCTTAGTCAAGCGGCTAGAAGAGCTGGCGGCAAGCCACGAGATCTACCGCATCAAGGGCTTTGTGGATGTACCCGGTAAAGCCATGCGCCTCGTGGTTAACGGCGTCGGCCAGCGGTTTGACTCGTTTTTTGACCGCCCCTGGCAGCTGGCCGAGGCCCGCCAAACCCGCCTGGTGGTGATTGGTAAGGATCTAGATGAAGCGGTGATTCGAGCTGCGATCGCCGCCTAACTCAAATTTTGGACTGCCTTATCACCCACCTATTCACCTACCCATACAGCCCCGCCACATACTCCCCATAGCCGTTGTAAATCACCGTCGGCTGCTCCTCCCATGTGAAAAGAGACGTGCTCTTTCCCACCAGCCGCTCCTTCGCCTGCGACCAGCGGGGGTGCGGTACTTCAGGCTCTACATTGGCCTCAAACTTATACTCATTGGGGGCTAGGGTGTTCCAGTAGGTGGCGGGCTGTTCGGCCACAAAGTCAATTTTGACAATCGACTTGGCCCCTTTAAACCCATACTTCCAGGGCACCACCATGCGAATGGGGGCACCGTGCTGCTTGGGCAGGGTACGGCCATAGACACCCACCGCAAAAAAGGCCAGGTCATTGGCCATTTCAGCCACGGTTAGGCCCTCAGTGTAGGGCCAAGGGAGATTTCGCAGACTTAACCCAGGGCCGGGGCACACCCGCGGGTCATAGTAGGAGCTGAACCGCACAAACTTTGCCGCTGGGGTAGGCTCCACCGCCGCCATCAGGGCTTTCATCGGAAAGCCAATCCACGGCACCACCATAGCCCAAGCTTCTACGCAGCGAAATCTATAGATGCGCTCTTCTAAGGTAAAACGCTGGGTTAGGTCATCTAGGTCGTAAGTGGCTGGCTTTTTTACCAGCCCAGTTACCTCTAGTCTCCACGGGTCAGTGGGTAACGCCTGGGCACTAGACCAAATGTTTTTGCTGCCGCCAAACTCGTAGAAGTTGTTATAGCTGCTGGCGTACTGCTGAGGCGTAGGTGCGCGGCCAACATCCGCAAAGGCACTATTCAGGCTAGCGCCGGTCAGCGGTTGACCCAGGGTGCTCTCTAGCTCTACATCCAGAGTGGCGTTGCGTTGGCAGGCCCCCGCCGAGGCAGCGGCAAAGCCAGCCCCCGCACCAATCAGCGACTTCATAAACTGTCGCCGCCGCCAAAACATCCCCTCCGGAGTCACTCGAGATGCGGGCAGTTGCCAGCCAGGGGGAGAGTTAAATAAAACCATACTGACTACGCTTTACTGATTACGCTTTAAAGAACAAGCTCAGGGCATCGCACTTCAAACTCCAGTGTCAGCCATTATGATGGCCTAGAAGTCATTCTGCCACTTTCTTCCAAGACCCAGGTGAGCACAGGGTTAAAACCTGCCATACCCAGTCCAGCTCAGGATCGGTAGTCTTTCTACAGGCAGAACTCCACTCCTGGATTTAGATGAGACTTATATCCAAAGGACGCATCAAAGGGCTATCTCAACAGCATTCTGCTTCCCTGATGGGTTAACTGTGCCCAAGCTCATGTAACGTTTTAGGCAGCCACTCCGCAGAAACACCAGTATTTAGCCCGGCAAAATCAAGAGAGCTGAAGTCAAAAAACAGCCCTGCTGGCGTTCAATCGGCTAGCAAGCACTACCTGATCCGTAGAAATTGGATGTCTTTGTTAAAAATTTACAGAGTGATGCAAATTGTGTGAAAGGGTCTGAATCGCCTGTGGCACATGGGCTGTCTGACATGCGTCCGAGGATGATTTTGCTGGTATTGCCCTTCCGGGGATCGCCTTTGCGCCCTCAGGGCTAGAACGCTTTAGACCCGAATCCGCAGCTTCTATACTTATAGCTAAGACGAGCCTAGGCGTCTACGTAGTTACGCCATTGTGACTCTTAGCCGCCAACCTTAGGCTGATATCACGAGCACATGATCCATATCTTCTATGCCTTCCCCTGTCACTAACCGCTGTCGAATAGGCCCAAGCCATAGGTTTACCCCTGGGCGTGTAAGCCGCGATCGCAGCAGGCTTACCCCAGGGCTACTCTCCTAGAAGGCATAGTTGTCGGCTGACTCCGCTGGATTTGACGTTTCCTGACATCGCCATGGTCGCTACCCCCCGATTTCAAACCAAAGGCAACACCCTAGAGTTGCTCAGACAGTATCAAAGCAACCCTAGTCTTGGCCTGCGCAATCAACTGGTACAGCTCAACATTGGGCTGGTGCGGCGTGAAGCCTACCGCTGGCTGCAGCAGTCTACCGAAACCTTCGACGATCTCATGCAGGTCGGTAGCATGGGGCTTATTCGTGCCATTGAGCGCTTCGACATGGGCAAGGGCTACGCGTTTAGCTCCTTCGCCATCCCCTACATTCGCGGCGAGATTCAGCACTATCTGCGCGACAAAAGCACCCCTATGCGCATTCCCCGCCGCTGGCAGGCACTGCAAAGCCAGTCGACTCGGGTAATTCGTCAGCTGCAAGCCGATTTGGGGCGACTGCCTAACGATGCAGAAATTGCAGCGGCCCTAGAGATTTCCTCTGCGGAGTGGCAGGAGGTTAAGCTGGCCAGCCGCAACCGCTCCCTGCTGAGCCTTGATGCCCCGGTGCAGGACGAAGAATCGACCTGCCTAGGAGATATGCTCCCCGATCTAAAATACAAAAGTTTTCAGCTGGCCCAAGAAGATCAGCTGCGCCTTCAGCAGTCGCTACACCAGCTTGAGCAGCGCACCCGTGAAGTGCTGGAATTTGTCTTTCTCTACGATCTGACCCAAAAGGAAACCGCTGAGCGCATGGGCATCAGCGCCGTCACCGTATCGCGCCGGGTTAAGCAAGGCCTCAAGCACCTTAAGACTTTGATGGTCTCTAACGAAGACGAACTAACTTAAACCTCATCCCAATCCAGAATCCAAGTCTAAAAGTGGAGTTCTTTCTGGGGGAAACTACAGATCTCCGCCTGAACCTGGGTTAGAACGTTCTGTATCAACAGAATTGAGCTATCGTTGAGGAACATTGGCTTAGGAAACAAGGAGACTCAGCCATGGGGGCGATCGCATTTCTTCTGCTGGTTATTTTAGGATTCATACTGGCTGTGGTTGGCAGCATCGTCACCATAGTCGATGCGTTCCGAGTCAGTCTAGTGTGGGGGCTTGTCGCCTGGTTTATACCCTTTGGCATGTTGGTCTACTGGGTTAAGTACTGGGGCCGCAAGTGGGCCAAAAACGGCTTCCTCATCAGCCTTAGTAGCCTCGGTGCCCTGCTTTTATCTGTTCCTTTTTTGGGTGGCTTTCTGGCCCAGCAGTCTGGAGGTTTGGGAACTGCTCCTGAGGAAAGTCTCTCCAGCGAAGGGGTTCCTATCGAATCGATCCCGATAACGGTGCCCGGTGATGAAGCCGCCACCGAGACCGAGGAAGAATTTGCTGAACCGCTGGTGCCTGTTGCCCCTCAATTGTCCCCTATTGCCCGAGCTGACTTAATTCAGTCGACCGACCCCAACGAGCGTCTCCAGCAAATTAATAGCAGTCGCCCTAACCCTTTCGCGGTGGTACCGATTCCACCACCACCTCAGGTCATAGCTCCCCCTGCCCCTCCTGCGCCAACAGCTGCTGCTCCCCCTGCCGGTACGGCAACATCCCCCGTTGGTGCTGCTAGGCCCGGTGTGCCCGGTGCTGGCTCGCCCGTCGCTGTAGCACCGGGGTCAGCGCCAGGGGCAACGCCTGGCGCTCCTGGTACTGGTCAACCTGCTACCCCACCGCCGCTGGCCCCTCTGCCAGCGCTGCCTCAGCCCACTTTGGCGGAAGCCGTGCAGGTGAGTGGAGTGATGACCATCGGCAGCGAAAATTTTGCGGTGGTGCAAACCTCGGCGGGGAGTCAGTACGTCAGAGTTGGCCAGCGAGTTTCCAACGGTCGGGTGCTGATTAAGCGCATTGACCTACGCGGCAGTGAACCCATGGTAGTGCTAGAAGAAAATGGCATTGAGGTGTCTCGCCCTGTGGGTTCTCCTGTTCAGGCTTCGAGCTAACCGTCGGCTCCGACAATTGACTAACCATTGACGAGCAGCTTTGCAGCAAAGCCCAGGGCTAACCTCTTGGGCTTTGCTTTTGGTCTGGGGTCTGCACCCGCATCAAGTCGTGTCAGAATGTGAGATGCTCGACTTAGTATAGAAATTGTATGCCGCTTGAAACGGTTGCTTGGCAGGGAGTATGGGGGGCGATCGCGATTCTGATCGCAGAGGCGATTCGAGACGTCTATCACGTGGTGAGCCACTATTGGCCACCGCTCATGCGGCTGCACAACTGGCACCACCGCGCCTACAAAAAAGACTTTACCCCCGTTAGCCCCACTCTCTATCGTCAGGCTCAGCTCTATAACGATGCCCCTGAAGCGGTAGTTATGACCGGGGTCTTAGCCGGACTAGCGATTTCTACTGGCATCCATGGGTTCTGGCTAGGGGCGTTCTACGGTCTGGGCTTTTTGGCGGCGGCGATCGCTCGCGCCCAGGGTTGGCTATTGGCCACCGACCTCACCCACGAACCCGGCGAGCTCACCACCATCCCCGGCAACTGGCGAGTGAACCGCACCTACCATTGGCGGCACCACTTTGACGATACCAATGCCTACTTTGCCGGATACTTCACTGGATTAGACAAACTCATGGGCACCGCTGTTTCGTTGAAAGGCAAAACCGTAGCGGTTACCGGGGCTTCGGGTACCATGGGCCGTGCTCTACTACAAGAGCTAGCTCGCCAAAAGGCTCGTCCCGTAGCATTGACCACCTCTCCCAAGGCCACCTTTGATGAGGGGATTGCCTGTTGGCAATGGCAGCCGGGGGCTGAGGCCGACCTGAGGGAAGCCCTCAAGAAGGTAGATATTCTTGTGATTAACCACGGACTGAACGTGCACAGCGATCGCACTCCCGAGGCTATTCACACCTCCCTTGAGGCCAATGCTCTCTCGGGCTGGCGATTAATGGAGGTTTTCTTTAGCACTGTAGAAACTTCCCCTCAGCGAGCCAACAAAGAGGTGTGGGTCAATACCTCCGAGGCCGAGGTCAGCCCCGCCTTTAGCCCCCTGTATGAGGTCTCTAAGCGCCTAATGGGTGACCTAGTTGGCCTACGGCGGATTGATGCTCCCTGTGTGGTGCGCAAGGTCATTCTGGGGCCGTTTAAGAGCAACCTCAACCCCGTGGGGGTGATGTCTGCCGATTGGGTGGCCTGGGCGGTGGTAGCCCTGGCCAAGCGCAACGTGCGCAACATCATCATCACCATTAACCCGTTGACCTATCTATTTTTTCCAATCAAGGAACTGGGGAAGGGATTTTATTTCAGGCTCTTTTCTCGCTCCAGCCAGAGCTGACAGCCAGAGGATCTGACTTTGATACTGGATCGGTTGGGGAAAGACGCTAGCTAAGACGGAGAGTGTGACCGGGCGATAAACCTGTAATAACAACAACAGAGCCTCTAAGACTAATAGACTACCCCCGTTAAGGCAGACGTCTGTTCTCCTTTTGCTTGAGGAGCCGAGCAGTAGCAACATAGGGATGCTTCGGATCAAACGGCTCCTTTTTAGCGAGTTCTTTCGTGCCTCTGGGAGAGCAAGAACAGCGTTTGAGGTCGACCTGAGTCGCCCAGGCTTTCAAGGACTCGGCAAAAGCTGCGACCGGCATTTGAGCAAAGGGGTGCCAAATCAGGAGCGGCAGGGCAATCATCATGCCCTGCAAGGTGCCTTGGACTTCCTCAACGATGTAGATTCGCCCACCCCATAGACGGCCTTCAGCGTGGCGTTGACCGTCGACAAGATATTAAAGGCTACCACCGCGATGCAGAAGACAAATAAGGCCGCTTTGGGATAGCCCAGGGTATTGAGTTCGCAGGAGAAGACATCGGTCATCACCTGGAACATCGCTTCAACGGTTCACCGAGAGCGATACAACTCAGCTACAGTGGGGGCATCGGCCCATCGCTCGGCTTCTAAGGCGGCCAACCACCGCCGTTGCCGTTCGTCCAAGCGGCTCATCAGCACGTTGAGCTGATGATGATACCGACTAACCTCTACATCTTCAGCTTGGCAGTCTTCACACTCACATAGATGAATCAAATTTAAATAAGATATTGGTGAGCTGCATTTGAATTTCAGCTAGGTTTGTATCCTCACGATTGCTCAGAACCGTGATGAAAGTATGGTCTTGGGGATAGCGCGTAATCATGCTGGAAAATCCGTTAATAGCTCCCGCATGACTGGCCATTGGGCGATCGCCCTCTTTGCCGATAAACCATCCATAGCCAGGGCCAAATCCCCCGCCGTCAAGGATGGGTACAAAGGGAGTGAACATCTGATCTAGTAAGGCTTGGGAGATGAGTTGCTCGGTGTATAAAGCCCGATCCCAGCGGTAGAGATCGGCCACGGTGGAGTACACCCCCCCCGCCGCAAAGGGAATAGACATATCGATAAAATCGGCCTGGGTTGACCGATCTCGATAGCCCACCGCTAGGTCACCAGCATTGTGGTCATAGCCTGAATCGGCCATCTGTAATGGAGCAAAAATGCTGTCTTGGAGGAAGGTTTCGTAGGTGCTACCAGAGGCCTGCTCGATGATGGCACCCAGCAAAATGTAGCCCGAATTGCTGTAGCGAAACTTTTCGCCAGGCAGAAACTCTAGCGGTTGGTCTTGAAACCGGGCAATTGTCTCGGCGGGTGACGACGGCAACCCTATCGTGGCCCAGAAGTCTGGCAAACGATTAAAATCTGGAATGCCAGCGGTATGGGTCAAGAGCTGGTGAATCGTGATCGCCTGCCAGCGGGCCGGGCAGTCTGCCAGATGCATGCAAATGCGGTCTTGCACATTGAGGGCACCCCGCTCCTGCAAGATCAGAATCGCCATCGCCGTGAACTGTTTGGTCAGGGAACTCAGGCGAAATCTGGTTTGGGCTGTGTTTAAGATATGTCGCTCGCGATCGGCCTCGCCATAGCCACTGCTGAGCAAAATCTCGCCATGGCGAGCCATCAGCACCGACCCGCTAAAGCCTGCTTCGGTCGCTAGATTGCTCAGGTATTGGTCTGCCTGGGCCGCAATAGTCTGGGCGGATAGAGACCCCAATGCGGGCATGGTGCTGGTTGCTGTTGATGGTAGCGGCCCACGGCAAACGAGCAATGCGGTGACGAGGGCGAGCAATAGAAAGCGTTTGATGGTGCCGGGGAGAACTTTACTCATGCTGCTGACTCTCTATGTGACCACTGTCTAGAATCTGTCTGGGTTAACCCGAGCCGATGGCGTGATTGCACCCGGTGGTCTACTCAGCCCAGAAGCTCGTATTTCCCCCCCTTTTCGAGCGCTTTTTGGTAGGCCGGGCGGGCATGGATGCGGTCTAAGAAGGCCATGAGTTGAGGCCGACTGGAGTTTAGCCCGGCCCGAGCTGCAGCGGCCTCTAGGGGGAAGCTGAGTTGAATATCGGCGGCGGTAAATTCTTCCCCAGCAAACCAGGTGGTTTTGCCCAGCTCTGCCTCCATAAAATCGAGGTGCTGTGTAATCTGGGGGTCAATAAACGATTTGTTGACCCGGCTGACGATCCCTCGGGCGATCGGCTTGGCAAAAAAGGGCATGGAGCTGTGCCCGATCTTGTCGAAGATCAGCTTGAGCAGCAGCGGCGGCATCGCCGAACCCTCGGCGTAGTGCAGCCAGTAGGTATAGCGCAGCCGCTCTGGGGTATCTGGGGCTGGAATCAATCGTCCGTTGCCGTAGCGATTGACCAAATATTCGACAATAGCCCCCGATTCGGCCAGGGTGCGATCGCCATCGGTGATCACCGGAGACTTGCCTAGGGGATGCACCTGCCGCAGCGATGGGGGAGCCAGCATGGTCTCCGGGTCGCGCTCGTAGCGCTTGACGTCGTAGGGCAGGCCCAGTTCTTCGAGCAGCCAGAGCACCCGTTGGGAGCGAGAGTTATTTAAGTGGTGGACGGTAATCATCAAATTGCGCTCCTCGCGAGTCATCAAGCCACAGTATCTCTGGGATTGATGCAGATGCCCGTCTATCGATGGGTAGACTCATAATCGTCTTCGCGCTAGATGAAACAAGCTTGGAACCTAATCAAACAAACCCTCTACGGTTTGGCGAAAGACGATCAGGGCATGGGTCTCTTGATAGGGCTTCAGCTCATCTAGCAGCTGGTCAGAGAGGTCAGAGCTGACGATAGTTTTGATCTCGATATTGGTGTTATAGCCAGCAATATCGCCCATGCGTCTGCCGTGGCTACCTGCCCCTTTGGCCGGCACAATCGTGTAGCCAGACACCTCAATTTGGGTGAGCAAATGAATTAATCGCTCCTGTAAAACTGCTTCGCCAATAATGGTGACAAGAATGCCTTTAGTTAAAGAAGATGTCATAGCAAACCTCTAAATGAGCTGTCTTAAAGAGAATGTCTAGTGGACTTTGGCTTAGTTTATTGCGTCAATTTACTGCGGTTAGCTCCTACAGCTGCGCTGAACTAGCCCACAGATTTTTACAACTCATTTAAGACTGAATTAAATGGTAGTCAAGGGGTGTTCTAATTACGGGTTTAATTGGTTGACATAAAAAGCCTTGAAGCAACCTCATACCACGTCCAGCTCGAGTTCTGGACTTAGATAAGATTTATTGAGGTAAATGCTGGAGTTGGGAGCCTGGTACTGCAAGGCAAGACTATGTAGGGCTGTGCCCGCGCAAAGCAGGCAGAAGGATGAACGGAGATTCCGCGAAATACGAAAGGGTTTCGCTTGACCGCCCTGAGTTACCTCTTCTACCTTCTGCCTTGCAGTACTAGTGCATCTGCGCCAAAGCGGCCACTGAGTAAGTAAGCCAGCTCCGGTGGGTATGTTGAAGGTATCTAGTCATATTACAGCCAGTAGTTATTTGCTGGAGAGTAGGTCAAAACCATGCGTGGATTGTCTTTGATTGGGTTACTCGTAGGGTTGGGCGTGGTCGGGCTGTTGATGGCTAACCAGCTCAAGCCCTCGCCTGAAACTGGCGGCTCTCTTCCCACTGAGGCGATTGAAAAAGCCAACGACGCCGCTGCCACCATGGAACAGCAGTCCGAAAAGCTGCAACAAGACCTGAATAAACTGCCCTAGGGATGGGCTAGTGTAGTCATATGCACTAGATAGGCAGCCGCCTGTTTAATGTGTATGACGTTGAGCGGAAACTGGTTTTGATGAAGCGTCGCGGGTGGATGGCTCGACTGCTAGCTGGGGCAATGGTGGGTGCGATCGCCCTCCTCTATACCCTTTCGCCCCCCGCCCTGGCGGCAGAGTCGGCCCTGACGGTTTACCGCAGCGCCACCTGCCGCTGCTGTGGTGACTGGGTTGACCATATGCAAGCCGCCGGGTTTGAGGTACAAGAGATCGTCACTGACGATATGACCGCCATCAAGGCAAGCTACGGCGTGCCGGAGAATCTAGCCTCATGCCACACGGCAATCATTAACAATTACCGCATTGAGGGCCATGTGCCTGCGGCGGACGTCCAGCGGCTGCTCAGGGAGCAGCCCGATATTCTCGGCATTGCCGCCCCCGGTATGCCCATTGGCGCGCCGGGCATGGAAATGGGCGATCGCCTTGACCCCTATGCCGTGGTTTCCTTTACCGCCGACGGTGAGACCGCCACCTTCGCAGAGCACCCCTAAAAACACCTCTAGAATCTGTGGCGTCTGCAATTCACTCCAGCCGCCATTGATCGCCCGCCATGACCTACTACCGCTGTCAGCCCGACGCCTTTGCCAACCCCTACCTGCACAACCTGCGGGGTTCGATACAGGCCTGCCGCTACTTTGCCACCAATAACCTCAACCGCGATTTTGTCGCCACCAAGGGCTTTTCGGTGGTGTTTCAGCCGGCGGGCCGAGCCGAGGTCGAGCGCCAGTTTCCGTTTTTTAAGCCCTACCTCGACCGGGCGCTGCTGCCCGACTGCAATGCCTTTTACCTCAACCCGCTGCTGCTGAGCCAGGGGTCGCGGGTTGACCCCCACATTGACCGATCGCTGCGATCGTACTGCAAAACCATCGACCCGCCCCAGCAGGTGAGCGTGCTCTACGTACAGGTGCCCGCCGACCTGGCCAGCGGCGAGCTGGTCTTGCAGCGGGGGCGGCAGCGGGTGGCCCAGATTAAACCTCAGCCGGGGATGCTGCTGCACTTTCAGGGCGACCTGACCCACTCGGTCAACGCCATGGCCAGCGGGGGCAGTCGTCTCAGCCTAGTGTGCGAACAGTATGCCCTCGACGCCGCTGCCCTGGAGGATATTCCTGAGTTTTTGATCGAGTCGAGGGCGGCGACCCCGGCCAAAACTAGGCGCTAGGGAGCGGGTCGATCCACCCCAGTGCCAGCGGCATCGGGCTGTCAGGCAGGTGCTGTCTTGGCGGAAACCACCTATGCCGCAGCCCCAACGGCCATTTAGGGGCCATGTAGAGGGCCATTTAGGGGCAGAATTAAGACAGCCGTGTTGTTGAGTATTCTGTTGTTGATTGCCCTGTTGTTGAGTGACGTATGAGTTTGATCCAAGAAATATTTCTCGAAACCGACTGGGAAGATGTGGAGCAGGCCCAGGCCGCCTGCGATGAACGAGCCGCTGAGCTCATCGCTGAGGGGCACAACTGCACCTGCACCACCCTCTACCGCATCACCGACGGGCGGCGGGTGTTTTTGCTAGAGGCCCAGCATCCCGACACCCTCGAACCTGAGCACAGGCCCTCGCGGCGCAAGCCCCCCTCGCGGCGATCAACGCCCAGGGGATAGCGATTCTCATCCTTTGACCAGGCTCAGGGCCACCGCCTCGGCCACCCGAATGCCGTCGATGCCGGCGGAGAGAATGCCACCGGCATAGCCTGCCCCTTCGCCAGCGGGGTAGAGGCCAGCGGTGTTGATGCTCTCAAACTGCTCGTTGCGCTTGATGCGAATGGGCGATGAGGTGCGGGTTTCGACCCCGGTAAGCACCGCGTCAGCCATGGCAAACCCGTGGATTTTGCGGTCAAAGGCGGGGATAGCCTCGCGCAGGGCGGCGATCGCATAGTCGGGCAAGCTCTCGCTCAGATCCCCCAGCTTTACGCCGGGTTTGTAGGAGGGCAGCACCTTGCCAAAGGCGGTGGACGGGCGGTTGGCCAGAAAATCGCCTACCAGCTGGCCGGGGGCTTCGTAGGTGCCGCCGCCCAGGGCAAAGGCAAATTCTTCGAGCTGGCGCTGGAGCGCTATGCCCCCCAGCGGCCCCTCGGGGTAGTCGTCGGGGGTGATGCCGACGACGATCGCACTGTTGGCGTTTGACTCATCGCGGGCGTACTCGCTCATGCCGTTGGTCACCAGGCGACCCGGTTCTGAGGCCGCCGCCACCACCTTGCCACCGGGGCACATGCAAAAGCTGTAGACCGATCGCCCGTTCTCGCAGTGGTGCACCAGCTTGTAGTCGGCAGAGCCCAGCCGGGGGTGCCCAGCCTGGTCGCCCAGGCGGCATTGGTCGATCAGCGCCTGGGGGTGCTCAACTCGAAAGCCAATGGAAAAGGGTTTGGCCTCGATGTAGACGCCGCGATCGTGCAGCATCTCAAAGGTGTCGCGGGCGCTGTGGCCCACCGCCAGCACCACGTGGTCGCTGGCTATGTAGTCGCCATTCTCTAGGCGCACGCCGCGCACCTCGCCCTGGTCAATGTCGAGGTCAGCCACCCGAGTTTGAAAGCGAATTTCGCCGCCGAGGGACTCAATGGTGGCCCGCAGATGCTGCACGATTTTGACCAGGCGGTAGGTGCCAATGTGGGGCTTGTTGATGTAAAGAATTTCTGGGGAAGCCCCCGCGTTCACCAGCTCGCTCAGCACCTTGCGGCCATAGTGGCTGGGGTCGCTCACCTGGCTGTAGAGCTTGCCGTCAGAAAAAGTCCCCGCGCCGCCTTCGCCAAACTGGGCGTTTGACTCAGGGTTGAGGCGTTTTTTGAGCCAAAAGCCAAAGGTATCGACGCTGCGATCGCGCACCGACTTGCCCCGCTCTAGAATAATTGGCCGCAGCCCCATCTGCGCCAGCAGCAGCCCCGCAAACATGCCGCATGGCCCCATGCCAATCACCAGGGGCCGAGACTGAACCCCGTGGGGGGCCTGGGCCACCGGGCGGTAGGTCATATCGGGCCTGGGCACTACGGTAGCGTCTTGCTTAAACCGCTTGAGCAGGGCCTTCTCCCTGGGCGTCTCCACATCGACGATGTAGACCAGGGTGATATTGCCCTTCTTGCGGGCGTCATAGCTGCGCTTAAAAATAGTGAAGCCACCCAGGTCTGCCGCCGCCAAATGCAGTTTTTTGAGAATTGCTTCTTCCAGGGCGGCTTCGCTATGGTCGAGGGGCAGTTTGATCTGGCTGAGGCGTAGCATAGGGGGCAATATAGGAGGCGATATCAGGGGTCGAGCAGGCCGTACCGAGCTAGCTTGGCACAAAAATCTGGCGGTTGATCTATACCCTATCCTTTTCTACAGGCCAGAGGTTCTACAGGCCAGAGGCACCAGCCGCTAGGTCACGACCACTGCCGCCGGGTCGTACTCAACCTCAACGCGATCGCCATAGCCAATGCCTAAAATTTTTGGCGCAATAATCTCAATCGTTGACGGGGCCTGAAAGTTCCGTTTTTTGGTCTCTGGGTGGGGGTAATATATCCAGCTGTCATAGGTTGACGCCTGAAATAAAATCCGGCATCGAGAGAAAGAAAAATCTTCTGGCGGGTGCCGATCGGTCCACGCCACCTGGCGAAAGGTCAGCTCTGGCCTGAGCAGCGCAAAGGTGCTGGGGCTGATCGAAATATTCAGCGTGCCCTTAACGTAGTCGGTCAGATCTAGGCCCAGCGGCTTAAAAATCGGCGCTTGCAGCTCAATTGTTCCCCTCGGGTAGGGGCTGCTGGCCGCCACCCCAGAGGCCACTCCATGGCCGCGTTCTACCTGTCCAACCACCCTTTGCCAATTTCTATGGGTCATCTCAATCGTCTCGCTTAGCTTTACACGGCGCTAGCCAGCTAGCTTAGGCGACTTCTAGAAAATAGTTTCCCAATGGTGGGCAGTGCCCACCCTACAACGTCCCCTCCTTGGGAGGGGTGCCCGGAGGGCGGGGTGGGTCAAACCTACCGCAAAATACGAGTCTCTAGATCCGGTGAGTAGCCATGCCGGCCTCGACTGGCCCCTCCTACCCCACCCAGTCGGGGACAGTGGGGCTGTTGTGCCAAAAAATTTTCATCGCGAGGTCAAATTGTGGAGGGTTTTAGCTGCGGCGATCGCGGCCCTGGCCTTGCGCTACCCTGGGGGCAGCCCTATCGCCCCTGCCCATGCTGGATCTACAGCAGTTTTACGACGCCTGCGACCCCACCCAGCCGCTGCGGGGCAAGCGCTACTACATTGATTTTTCAACGGTGCGCGGCGGCGACATCGTGCAAGAGCTAGAGCGCAAAATTGCCCGGCTGGCCCGCAACCGACCCACCACCCAGCTGTTTACCGGCCACATTGGCTGCGGCAAATCGACCGAGCTGTTTCGCCTCAAAGACGGGCTCACCCGGCGCAGCTACGAGGTGATCTACTTTGAGTCAGACCGCGATTTAGAAATGGCCGATGTGGAAATTTCTGACATTTTGCTCAGCATTGCCCACAACATCAGCGAGCATCTCGACCGCATTGACATTGCCATCCAGCCCACCTACCTGCGCAGCCTGTTTCAAAATCTGTCCAACACCCTGCGCACGCCGATGGAAATCTCTGACGTGAGTTTTTCGGCGGGCATTGCCAGCATCACCGCCTCGGCCAAGCAAAGCCCCGACATGCGCAGCCAGCTCAGGCAGTACCTGGAGCCGCGTACCAAGAGCATCATCAACGCCATCAACGACGAGCTGCTGGCCCCGGCAAATACCCGCCTGCAAGCCCAGGGCAAAAACCGCCTGGTGGTGATTATGGACAATCTTGATCGCATCGATAGCGCCCTCAGACCCCAGGGACGGCTCCAGTCGGAGTACATTTTTGTTGATCGCGGCGAGCAGCTCAAGCAGCTCGACTGCCACCTGGTCTACACCATTCCGCTGGAGCTGATGTTTTCCAATGACCTGGTGCGGCTGTCGAATCGGTTTGGCACCAACCCCATGGTGCTGCCCATGGTGCCGGTGCGCGATCGCCAGGGCAACTCCGATGAGGCCGGTATGGCGCTGCTGCGGCAGATGGTGCTAATTCGCGCCTTTCCAGAGCTGAATGTCAACCAGCGGATCGAGGCCGTGGGCCATGTGTTTGACGACCTGGCTACCCTTGATCGCCTCTGTGCGGTGAGCGGCGGCCACATGCGCAACCTAATTCGCCTGCTCGACGGCTGCCTGCGCAAGCAAGACCCGCCCTTTTTGCGCGCCACCCTAGAGGCGGTAATTCGTAACGAGCGCGACAGCCTCATGGGCCTGGTCAGCGAGCAGGAGTGGGATCTGCTGCTCCAGGCGGTGTCGCGGCAGGATGTGCAGGGCGACGAAGACTACAACATTTTAGTGCGCAGCCTGTTTTTGTACGAGTACCGCGACGCCCAGGGCCGCTGGTTTGGCCTCAACCCCCTGCTGGCCGAGACCGATCGCTACCGCAGCTGGCTGGCCCAGCAGCCCCGGTCATGAGCCAGGCCAGCTCAAGCGCCCCCTACACCACCGCCGAAATTTTGGCCCACAACCAGGCGGCCCTGGCGGAGCTAAAGCGGGCTATTACCCTGCGGCCAGACCGATTTTCGCTGGTGCTGGCCCGGTGCAACTACGGGCGCTTGCAGGGGCTGGTGGTCGACCATCTGCGGCGCACAACCCCTCTAGTGGAGCGATCGCTGCCCGCCCAGGTGACCACCCTGCTCCAGGCGCTGACGGTTGACCCCGCCGCGCCGCTGCCCCCGGCCCTGATGGTGACGGGCCTAGAGCAGGTGCACAATGGGGTGGCGGTGTTTAGGGCCGCCAACCTGGGCCGCAACGCCTTTCCGGCGGCGCTGCCGAGGCCGGTGGTGCTGTGGGTGAGCGATCGCACCCTGGCCCTGCTCAACCGCCACGCCCCCGACTTTAAGAGTTTTGCCGCCGCCCCCATTCCCTTTGAGTACCCGCCGGGGGAGCTGATGCAGTCGCTGCACGCCCAGGCCAACCACCTGTTTGCCACCATGCTCGACCTGGGCGACAGCAGCCCCCACTACAGCGAGGCCACCGTCTACCAGCCTGGCTCTGCCCTGCGCACCGAGCTGGAGTTTGCCCTAGTCGACATTGCCCACAGCCACGCCAGCCTGGATCGCGAACTCAGCGCCAGCCTCGATTTTCTCAAGGGCCGCGACGCCTTTGGCCGCAGCGACCTCGACGTCGCCCGCTACCACTTCGAGC
>QBMN01000066.1 GCA_003241845.1 Shackletoniella antarctica
GTGGGCGGGCGGGGTTAGATTCACGCTGGGGTTCTGTACCCCCCAGTGGATTGCCGCCAGTGTCAGGCTGTCCGTCAAGGCGAACAATTGAGATATTAGTTACTTTCCTTACATCAAAAGGACTTACCGAAGTTAGTAGGCAGTCTGATGGCCCCCATGACGGGGCATTAGGAATCAGAATTTCAGGTGACGAAACGAGAGATGCTCCACTTACGTGAATTCTAGCCCTAAGATCTCTATTGTCTCTTCTCCCTGAATTATAAGCTCCGCCTGTTGGAGTGCAATGAGATCGAGTTGCGAGAACCGCCCCAGTAACACTAGAGATCGGCCCTACAGCCGTAACAGTTATAGATACCTGTGGGTCGGCAGTCGTGTAGGGAGATTTAGCTCCTACGGTCGCCGTGACACTGTAAAAAACGCCAGGATCCTGCCCGCCACGGAACGGGGGCTCACTGCCTGGGGTCACAATGGGGCCAGCTGGGGCGGCTTCTGCTGGAAACTCGTTGGGATAGCCCTCGGGATTGGTAGTAGGCCCCTGATCGCCGGGCTGAGTCGGAATGCCGATATCTGGCTTCGCTGGGTCTGGCCAAAAGAAATCATCAACGGCCCGGCCAATGCCGCCGCCAACAGAGCCACCGATCGCACCGCCCGCCAGGCCCCCGCCAATGGCCCCGGCTACCGTACCGGCCCCTGCCCCGGCCACATTACCCACGCCAGGAATGGCAGACCCAGCGGCCCCACCAATAGCGGCCCCAGCGGCGGCTCCAGCAGCCTGGCCTCCTATTGCCCCTGCTACCCCCCCCACTCCAGTGCCAAGGCCCTCAAAAAGGCCAGCGCCTTGGCCATAGGCTGATTGTGCGCCTATGGCTCCACCGATAGCGGCCCCGGCGATGCCAGCGCCCGATAGGTTTTGCCGCAGCAGAGCCCCGGCGGTAGGGGCTAGGGCAGGCGCAAGGGTGCTACTTGGCAGCGCACCCCCTGCCGTGTAGAAGACGCGGTTGCCAATAGAATTTGCGGCATAGGCCCCCGTTTTTTGCTGGCGCAGGGGCACCGTCGGCCCCTCTTGGTATAGATAGGGATTTTCCCCCAGTGGCACGGTGGGCATTAGGGGAGATATCCGATAGGAATGGCGGCGCTAGACACCGCCGTTGTGTTGACCCAGTAGGGCTGAGGGTCTTCTCGCCAGTTATCCCCCAGTTCTAGCGAAACCCGAAAAATGGCTCGCTCGGTTTTGTTAGCTGCCTTGCCATCTTGCATGGTGATAATGGGCACCAGGGCAGCACCGTCTGACTCTTGATATTCGGTGTTTTTATGCAGCGAATAAAAGGCACCGTTTGCCCAGGCCACCAGCTTTTCAAGGCTGTTAACGCTGGCGGGCAAGTCGGTCGCGGGGTTGAATGTGGTCATAGAGCTACCTGGTTATCGAGAAAGCAGTGATTTGATCCAATAAAACAAGACCAGCCCTACCATGCCAATGCAGTAGGCTAATGCCGCCTGTCGCCAGCTCTGGAAGGGGGCATAGAGGGGAGGAAACCTTCTTTTTGGCTTTGGCATTGAGTTAGCCGATTTACTACCCGAATTTTGGCCTATTCAGAAGGGTATCACCAGCACTATTTAGGCTAGGATTTAGGCAAGCTCTCAGAGCCAAACCCTCAAATCCTTGCCTGACAATGGCTTCAGCGTAAAGCCTAGCGGTTTCGAATCCCCTGGGGGTATCGTTAAGTTTCGCCAAATAAGCAGCCTTGCAGGGATCAGAGCCTTGCAGGGCTGTTTGTTTTAGAGACTGCAAAAAAACATACATACCCAGTCCAGCGCGAGATCTGGGGATTTTCCGCAGACAGGACCCCACCTCGGGGCTTAGAGTTGGGCTGTTTTGAGCAATCCATAGAGCGCTGGGACTGAAAATGAGAGTTCGCTGACGAAGAGGTGACAAGCCCAGGGCCTTCTATTTTCTATTACTGTGTAGGTGAGTAACTTCATTCCTCTGAGAGGGGGCAGTATGGCGTTTCTGAGCCTGTTAGCTATCGCAGTTGGCATTCTCTCAGCGATGGGTTTGGTGGTAGTGGGCCTGGTTGAGGCTCCTTGGCAGGTGCTGTTGACGGGCCTGCTGGCGGCGCTCTACGGCCTACAGCGGGTCGTAAACGGTGGCGGCGAAGCGCAGCTGCTGGGAACGCCGATGCGATCGCCCCCTTCCAGCCAGGTCGTTAAACACAATGCACCGGAGGCCGCTGAAGTGCAGGCGCCTGCGATCGCACCTACCGCAGCGGCCAACCCGCCCGCAGAGACAGCCACAGCCGCAGACACCTACGAGCTTACCTATCGGGGCATTCGATACCAGGTCAAAAAAGCTCCGCCCGCCTCAGAGGCTGAGTCAGGTGACGCAGATCAGCTAGCGCAGCCAAAACCTGCTGAGGGAACATATCGCGGGCAGCGGTGGCGGCGATAGAGCCATTCACCGCTCGCGCCCTCGCCAGCCCGTGCGGATCGCAGGTCTAGTGATCTGGAGCAAAAATGCTCTCGTCATGGCCAAAGGCTTTGAACTCTAGGGCGTTGCCGCTGGGGTCGGTAATAAACAGGGTAGACTGCTCTCCCACCTGGCCAACAAAGCGCTGGTACGGTTCGATTAAGAACTCCACCTGGGCCTGGCGCAACCGGTCTGCCAGGGTCTGCCACTCGCTGGGGATTAAGATTACCCCCCAGTGACTAACGGGCACGCCCCGGCCATCGACTGCGTTGGTAGGTACTGAAGGCCGAGTTCCGTCGACCCGGTGGGCCGTAATCTGATGGCCAAACAGGTTGAAGTCAATCCAGCTGACGGAAGTGCGCCCAATGGAGCAGCCCAGCACCGTCTCGTAGAAGTGGCGGGTGCTGACCAAGTCGTACACTGGGAAAGCCACGTGAAAGGGGCGAAGCATAGCCATGTCCTCTGGGTTTACAACACTATTGACAACACAATTTGAGATGGGCCATCGGCCCTATGCGCTGACCCACTGTACGCTCTACACCGGCAGTGGGGTTTTGCAAAACCATGCCCTGGTCGTTGACGGCACCCAGATCGCCGCTGTGGTACCAGAGCATCAGATCGGGTCTGAGATGCCTCGGCTAGACGGCCAGGGTGGGGCCGCAGCCCCTGGTTTAATTGACCTTCAGCTTAACGGCTGCGGCGGGGTCATGTTTAATGATGCCATTACCACAGCCACCCTAGACACTATGCATCGCACCAACCTGCGGAGCGGTACCACCAGCTTTTTACCGACGCTGATTACCACCACCGATGGAGATATGGTCGATGCGATCGCCCTGGTCACCGAATACCGACGCCAGCAGCCCCACCGGGTGCTGGGGCTGCACCTAGAAGGTCCCTACCTCAGCCCCAGGCGAGGCGGCATTCACAACCAAGCCCACATCCGCCCCGCTGATCAGGCCATGGTGCGCTACATTGCCCAGGCCGGGCCGGAGGTGGTGAAGCTGGTGACCCTGGCTCCAGAGGTGGTGCCAACCGAGCATATTCAGCGGCTGGCGGCGGCGGGGATTTTGGTTTCGGCGGGGCACACCGAGGCCAGCTTTGAAGAGGCTTTGGCGGGGTTTGATGCCGGAGTCGGCATGGTGACCCATCTATTTAACGCCATGTCGCCCTGGCAAGGGCGCAGCCCCGGTGTTGTAGGGGCAGTATTTAGCCGGGCCGATGTCTATGCCGGTATTATTGCCGACGGCCACCATGTTCACTATGGGTCTGTCAGCCTGGCGCAGCAAATCAAGCGAGACCACCTCATTCTCGTGACCGACGCCACCCCTCCGGTCGGAACCGCGCTGGAGTCTTTTGTGATTGGTGGGCAGGAGGTGTTTTACCGCAACGGCAAGTGTGTATCCGCCGATGGCACCCTCGGCGGGGCCGCCCTAACCCTGATCGAGGCCGTGGGCAACTGCGTGCGCTACGGGGGCATTTCCCTGGCGGAAGCGCTGCGCATGGCCACGCTGTACCCGGCTCGGGCCATTGGCGTTGATCACTACCTGGGGCAGCTGGCGGTGGGCTACCAGGCAAACATCGCCCTGTTTGACCCGCTAACCTTTGCTATTAGAGGCGTCATCGACCGGGGCACGCTGGCCTGGGCCAAGGGTGCCCTTGCCCTACCGGGATGGCCTAACCCCACAGCAGCGCGCTAGGGAGGTCTCCAGGAAAGAAGATACCACCAGGTAGGGGCGCAGAGCCTGCGTCCTTAGGAGGCCGCGAAATCCTTGGGTATTTTCGTTGCCAGAATTGTCCTAAAGCCTAGGCCGGGGTAGCCCCCTCACCCGCTGCTGAAGCAGTTGAGCGGCCATCATTTGGCTGCGCAGGCTAATCCACAGGCTGCATTGATTGTCGGCAACTGAGACCAGCGCCCCCGCCTGCTGTTCAGAAAATCTACAGGCCAGGTGGTACAGTCGAGTGCGCTTTTCGGCCTCAACGGTTAAGGCGCGGTAGTACAGCTCGTTGTAGTGGTGGGTGCCATCTTGCAGTGCGCCGTTAAACCAAAATTTAAATACCTGAACCTGACTTTCGGGCAGTACCTTGGGCAGCATGAAGGCTCTCTATTGACCTAATTTCAGCATACCCAGTTGGCCCAAGAAATGCTGATACCGAGGTATTTGCGGGGATCTGGCTCCGGGCTACCCGCTTTAATGGCACAGGTGACGGGCAAAGGCCGACTCGACCAGCGATCGCAGAATCTCCATACTCAGGGGCTGTACCAGCAGCCCGTCTAGGCCAGGGGTGTCTTCGCTGTAGTTCCACTGGGGACTGGCCGAATCGGTCAGCCCCACAGCATCCCCACAATGGTCATATCGGGGGCCTGGTCGTGCTGGCGCAGCTGGTTCACCAAGGGCTGTGACCAGTCTTGAAAGTTGTTGCCCACCAAAATCACCAGACTAGGCACTCCCTGGTTGACGCGGCTGACAGCCTGCTCAGTAGAACTGGCCACAAACGCAGGGTATTGCAGCTCAGCCTCTAGGGGGTGAGCGTCAGCGCGGTGGAGGCGCGGTGGAGGCGGTGGGGGTCGAGCACTAAAATGTAGCTACTGGGCAGGGGCATGGCAGGAAACGACGTGGTTGTCTTCCATACTACCGAGGCGATGAACTGGGATTTATCGGCATTGAACCGGATTTTTGACTGCATATTGGGGTTTCGAGAGTATTTTAGGCCCTTGGGCAAATCTATTTCTTCCGTTTTTTTTAGTCTGTCTAAAGCCTTGTCAAAGGCTTTTTCTTGAGAAGGTTTAACTATAGTTAAGTTATGAAAACTGTAGTACTAGGAATGACCTTGTACCCTTTCAAATACCAAGTCCAGCTCAGAATTTGTAGTTTCTCCGCAGGCAAAACTCCACTTCTGGACTTGGATCAGGTTTAAACAACCTTTCGCAGCAGAGGGGCTATTCCCAGCCAGCGCTGGGCCGAGGGTTGGGTAGCTAGAGCTACAAAAACCCCCTGGGGGTTTTGCTATGTTTAGCAGAGAAAATCTGTCGTTTATACCGAAACCCAGTGGGCGCTGTATCAGTACAGATTATTGAGGGCAACCCCCATTTGCGATCGCTTCTGGGCTGGCATCTTCAGCAGGCTGGCTATCGGGTTTTTCAGTCGGCAGACATTGTGCGCACCCGAGATTTGTACCAAGCTCGGCAACCAGATTTAGTGATTTTAGATTCTCAGCTGCCCGACGGCGATGGTGTAGAGCTGTGCAAGTGGCTGTACAGCCAGGGGCAGCCACTGATTATGATTCTCTCAGCCTGCAACACCGAGACTGACATCGTTGCCGGGCTGCGGGCCGGAGCCGATGACTATGTGACCAAGCCCTTTGGTATGCAAGAGTTTCTCGCTCGGGTAGAAGCGCTGACTCGGCGGGTGCGGCTGATGAGCGCTCCCGCCTCGCTAACCTACGGCGATTTGAATATCGATCTGGTGCAGCGGCGGGTGAACTTTCGCGGTGACTATATCGATCTGACCCCCCAGGAATTTAGCCTGCTGTACGTGCTGACCCAGGCGGCAGGGGCACCGCTGAGCCGCACCGATCTGCTGCGCCGCGCCTGGCCCGATGCCATTGACAACCCTCGCACCGTAGACACTCACATTTTGTCTCTGCGTAAGAAAATTGAGGTTGACCCCCGCCAGCCCAACATCATTCAAACGGTGCGCAACGTGGGCTATCGCTTTAACGTAGAGCGGGTCGCGGCTGAGGGCAACGGCCACAGCCCTAAGGCTAGCTCTAGTCTGGCCTCCGTATCCCTGAGCTAGTCGCTTTCAGAGGCAGGCATCTTAGCGCAATAACGATTCCCACCGGTTAACTGGGGCTGTGGTGGCTTGGCCTGCGGGTCTAGCCACTCGATACCTGGTTCCGTCATAGGGTCGTAGTCAATTTTGGTGAATTAAACTATAATTCGAAATACCTTAGTTGGCCACCGCTTCCCATCGTGTTTACCACCCTTCCTGCCGTCAGCGCCCTGCCCACCCAAGACCTATTTGAGGCCATTGAAACCCTCAAGAAAGACCTCAATGCCGTTGTCCTGGCTCATTACTACCAGGATGCCGACATTCAAGACGTAGCTGACTATATTGGCGACTCCCTGGGGCTATCGCGTCAGGCCGCTGCCACCAGCGCCGATGTGATTGTGTTTGCGGGGGTGCACTTCATGGCCGAAACCGCCAAAATTCTCAACCCCCATAAGCAGGTGCTGCTGCCCGACCTCAACGCGGGTTGCTCGCTGGCAGACAGTTGCCCTCCCGCTGCCTTTGCGGCCTTTAAGGCGGCCCACCCCGGCCACCTGGTGATTTCTTACATCAACTGTACAGCGGCCATTAAGGCCATGAGCGACATCATTTGCACCAGCTCCAACGCCGTCAGCATTGTGCAGCAGCTGCCCGCTGAGCAAAAAATTATCTTTGCCCCCGACCAAAACCTGGGCCGCTACGTCATGCAGCAAACCGGGCGCGACATGGTGCTTTGGCAGGGCAGCTGTATGGTTCATGAAACTTTTTCTGAGAAGAAGCTGGTGCAGCTGCAAATCACCCATCCTGGGGCTGAGATCATTGCCCACCCCGAGTGCGAAGCGGTGGTGCTGCGCCACGCCGACTTTATTGGTTCGACTACAGCACTGCTGAAGTATGCCCAGCAGAGCACCAAAACCGAGTTCATTGTCGTGACAGAACCCGGCATCATCCACCAAATGGAAAAACAGGCCCCTGGGAAAGTATTTATTCCGGCACCGCCTACCGCCAACTGCGCCTGCAACGAGTGCCCCCACATGCGGCTTAACACCCTAGAGAAACTCTATTTGGCCATGAAAACTCGCCAGCCCGAAATTACCCTCGACCCCGATATCCAGCGTCAGGCACTCAAGCCAATCCAGCGCATGCTGGAGCTGAGCGCTTAGGGACTAGCAAGAAAATAAGGTACCAATTGCCACCTTCCCTATTGGTGCATTGCTTCGCGGTGGCGGAGCCTCGCCTTGGCGTTGTACACCCTACGATGACTATTCCCGAAATGCCCATAAGCTAGTGGACTTCGGCCACAACCACCAGGGAGTGAACTCCCTGGCTCATAGCAAAAGTCTGCTAAAGCAGCGTGGGGAACTCGGCTCCCAATCCTCTTCAGAGGATTTCGGCTTTGAGCCTTGGATTTTAAGCCCAAGGCTCAGCGGCCAATCCGAGGGATCGACCCCTAAATTTGCCCCACCTTGACAGGGCTGGATGGGCACTGCTCATCATCTGGAAAACTATTTTCCAGAAATCGACTAATTACCCTGGACAAAGTTCTTGAGTTCGGTAGCGATGTGCTCAATGATGTGGTCGTGGTCTATGGCTGCCTGGTCGCTTGCTTGCTCTACCCGCTGCACTACGTCGGCGGGGAGGTCGAGTAACGATACCAGTTTGCTGTAGGCCTCGGCTTCTTCTTGGTTGATCAAATCTTCGCCAGGGGTGCGGACGCTAGCGCTGATCACCTGATACCCCAGCTTGAGCACCAGTTCCCGCTGGGCGGGGCTGTTGAGCTTGGGCACCAGTTCTTCGAGGGGAAGATTTTGCATTAGATAATCGCGCAGCTCATTGCGCAGGGCGGTCTGTTGGCCCGCATCACTGGCAAACAGACGACTAAACTGATCGAGCATAACGCTGACTTCGTCGTCGGCTAGGTGGCCATCGCTCCAGGCCATAGTCGAGACGATACGCAGCAGCGTCATCTGGCTGGGGCTGATGGAGGGAGGCGAGGGAGGTTGTAAAGGCATGGCAGGCTCCGGGGTAGTAAACCACGTCGGGTAGCTGATGATGACAACTTACCACGGAGATTTAGATGGGGTGAGTAACTTTAGCAATCTCTACAATTTTGGGCTGGGGCGATCGCCTACAGCCGCCCGGCCAGGTGGGCCAGCTGACGAGCATTTTTCAACAGTATTACCCCCCGAGCGGAGTCTTCGATCAGCCAGCTTTTTTCAACCAGCTTGGAGATAATTTTTTCGGCTTCGTCGATGGTAATGTCGGCCAGGTCGGCCAGATCTTTACGGGGAATGTTGACCAGCTCAACTCCATCTTCTACGGGTTCGCCGTAGGCCTCTTGAATGGCGGTGAGAGTGTTGGCTAGTTTGACGGCGGGGGGCTGGTGGCGCAGCTGAAAGCGCAGGTTGGTCTGCCGCAGCCGCTGCACCATAATTTGCAGCAGGCGATGGTGCAGCTGGGGGTCTTTGAAGAGAGTCTGAATAAACCGCTGGGCCGAAATGCTCATCAGCCTGACGGCGGTCATGGCCACCACATCGGTGGAGCGGGGAGACTCATCGAGAATTGCCATTTCACCAAAGAAGTCGCCCTTACCCAGCACCGCCAGGGTGATAGAGCTGTCTTCTGAGTGACGGCGCACCTTGACCCAGCCCGACTCAATGAAGTAGACCGCGTTGCCCCAGGCGTCTTCCATGACTACGGCCCGGTCGGCGGGGTAGTCGTGGTGGGTAGCGACAGACGATAGCCACTCTACGGTTTCAGGGCTGGCCGCATTAAATAGAGGGTACAGTTCGCTGAGCAGATCGGCTGGCATAGGGGGCAGGGTTAAAGAAGGTGACACTCAGGGCTTGCAGAGCTAGGCCAAAGCGATTGACGTACATTTCCATGGTACCCAGAAACCCTGGGCAGACCGAAACCCACCGCTATCTCACCAGGCCCACGGCGGCGGCAATCTCACTGAGGGGCGATCGCAGGGCCTCCACATAGCTGGGCCAGCCTACCACAATCGGCTGCTGGTGCATCAGCGTTTGGGGGTCAACCGCTGGCTCGGTAAAGCGAATCGGCTGACCGGCTAAATCACAACACACCAGCCCCGCCGCCAGCGCCAGCGCCAGCGGCCCGGTGGTATCCCACAGTTTGACCCGCTTATTGAGATAGATATAAATTCCGGCCTGGCCCGTAATCACCGCCAGCACCTTGAGACCAAAGCTGCCTAGGGAGAGGAACTCGACCTTTGGAAAGCGTTGGGCGATCGCCGCCCCAAACCGCCGCTCATCCTTATCGCCAATCACCATTGACCAGCGCCGACTGAGGTCAAACGTGGGCTCTTTAGGGATCAAAGGGGTTAGTGCGCCCCCCGCTGTTTGCTCAAACAGGCCCCAGTCGGGGCCGCCCCAGACCAAATGCCGGCCCACTGGCGCGTAGATCCAGCCCGCCTGGGGAATGCCGTTTACCACTCGCCCCGCCATCACCGAATAGTGGGCACGGCCCTGAATAAAATCATCGGTGCCGTCAATGGGATCGATAAACCAGAGGGTGCGATCGCCCCCCGCCGTCGAGCCTTGGCCATCGCCCTGGTGAAACTGCTGGATCGTGGCGCGATTTTCCTCAGTAATAATGCCATCCGTCGGAAAAATCGCCTGCATTCCGGCCAGCAGCTTTTCATCTAGGAGGCGATCAACCGTAGTTACATAGTCATCTACGCCCTTCTCAAATACCTGAAACGGTTGCTGAGACTGCTGACTGGCATAGTCACCACAGGTGACCAGCAGCTGGTGAAGGGCAGACAAATCAGAGGGACAGATGGGAGGCATACCAGGCAAAACCACAGAACCCGATCACAGCGGGATAGTTTTTAATCAAGGTGATTCCCGATGGACAGAAATCTTTACCCCTTCGTCAGTGTAGTCTGGCCCGGCGGCAGAGCACCACCAAAGATGACGCAAAAAATAGGAGCATAAAAAATGGGCTGGCTAGCACCAGCTAGCCAGCCCATTTAGGGAACGCGTAATAGACTTACTGAAGCACCAGCTTGACGTTGGCGTTCTGCAGACCAGGACGCTTGACCTCAGCCAGGGTCTTGTTGACCGCGTACTTTTGGTTGATGGAGTTGATCAGCTCAGTCTGGTTGTGCTTTTTGGCCACACCCCAGAGGTCAGCGATCAAATCAAAGGAACCATCGGCATTGCGAGACCAACCCAGATCGTACTCACCATCTAGAACGGCAACAAGGTCGGCGCGTACACGCTGGCCGTTGTAACCGCGAACATCGGCTTCGGTCTTAGTGGCAATACCCAAGTCAGCCAAAGACTGCTTGAGAATCTCAGCATCGGACACTTTGGTGCGAAGGGTGCTGAAGTGAGACATGGTGTTTCCTCCTGTAGGGAAAATGAGAGAGACAACGAGGTTTGAGAGAGACAAAACCAGCTAGCCATACCAGGACTATCTGGACACTAACTGCTAGCAAACGCTAGCCCTTCCCCCGGATACCGCCGGGAGGAAAGCCTTTAAAACTCCATCCGCTGATACTCAGCGACGGAGGCTGCCGCCGGACGCGCCCGCTGGCGGGCCCAGTCCCGCAGGGCGGTGACCTGCTCACTCATGGTCTTCGACAGCGGCATCGTGGCGCGAATGGCCGCAATAATGTCGAGCTGAGTGAACTCACGTCCTTGGGCAAACGCTTCATACATGGCAGAAATGAGGCCCTGCTCAATTTCTGCCCCAGAAAACCCATCGCAGACCTTGGTCAGCTGTTCGAGGTCAAAGCGCTCAATGTCGCGACGGCGCTTTTGCAGATGGATTTGAAAAATATCCTTACGCTCTTCGGCGTTAGGCAGGTCAACAAAGAAAATTTCGTCAAAGCGACCCTTGCGCAAAAATTCGCTGGGCAGCTTCTCAACCCGGTTAGCGGTGGCCATCACGAACACCGGAGATTTTTTCTCCTGCATCCAGGTGAGAAAGCTGCCAAAGATGCGGCTAGAGGTACCGCCATCGGAGTCTGACGAGCCTACCCCACCGGCAAAGGCCTTATCAATTTCATCAATGAAAAGAATAGCGGGGGAAATAGACTCAGCAGTGCGGAGGGCGTTGCGCAGGTTGGCCTCCGAACGGCCCACCGTAGAGCCGTCGTAGACTCGGCCTAGGTCGAGGCGCAGCAGCGGCAACCCCCAGAGGCGGGAGGTGGTTTTGGCAATCAACGACTTGCCGCAGCCCGGCACTCCCAAGATCAGCATCCCCTTAGGCTGGGGTAAACCATATTCCCGCGCCCGCTCGGTAAAGGCATCAGACCGCTGCTGGAGCCAGCGCTTGAGTTCATCTAGGCCACCTACAGAGTCGATGGTTTCGTCTACATCCATGAACTCGAGAATGCCGTTGCGGCGAATCAGCTGCTTTTTCTCAGAGAGAACAATATCTACCTCTTCAGCGGTGAGCCGCTTGGCCATAACCCGCGCCTTACGGTAGACCTTCTCAGCTTCGTCGCGGGTCAGACCGAGGGCAGCCTTCAGCAGTTTTTCGCGGTCTTCTGTCGATATGCTGCTGCCGCGTGCTCGGTTCATTTCGGTGGAGAGCACCTCGTCTAGCTCTGCCATGTCGGGCAGCGGGAAGTCGAGCAGCACCACCTCTTTCTCAAGCTCGATGGGGATTTCTTGCACCGGCGACATCAGCACGATAGTTTTGCGGGTGCCCTTGAGAGCCACCACAGCATCGCGCAGACAACGAGTTACGGCCGGAGAGTCTTTGAAGGGATGCAGATCTTTGAAGATAAAAATGCCTGGCTCCCGCTGGCGAATCACCCACTCTACAGCCGCTTCAGGGGAGACAGTATTGTTGTTTTGGGTGCCTACAGCCTGGTTGCCATACTCCACCATGCCTCGGGTCATGGTCCAGGTAAACACCCGCATGGGAGCTTTCACCTCTTGGTCTTTTGCAACATGGCGAGCAACCGTGGCAATGGTCTGCTCTGCGCGCTCTTCCTCAAAGGTGACCAGATAGATCAGAGGATATTGAGCTTGTACCAGTACGTTCAAATCCTCTCTCATGGCCAAATCCCTGCTCAGGTTTATGGGGCGTTAAAGCTGATGTCTTAGCTAACTACAGCCGAATTCAATAAATCTGTACCTAGCAAACAACCAGCTCTCCCTCTTCTCGGGAGCCAGTGCCAGTGACCACCTCAGGGACAACAGCGGCATCTAGCGGGCTGCTGCGAGATGAACCCACCAGCTGACCAATCTCAACAAACTCTCCTTCACGTAGCACCATCGCAGAGGCACAGCTCGGGCAACTATGAATGCGGTGGGACTGACCGAAGGAAGACTCTAAACTTTCGGCCACTACATCACCATGGGCCAGATAAAAATCGATGGCACGCTTAGCAATGGAAGACATCGCCTCACCCTCAACGGCGGAGCGGATTTTCAATTGACGGTGCAGGTCAGGGGGTAAATATAGCGTGACCTTAGTAGCTTTTTGCTCTTCCATAGCGCACTTCTAAATAGGGGTGACCCGGGTATGTAAACAACTTAAACGGGATCTCGGGTGCCGTCAAGCCAGCATGATGCTTTGACGTCATTCTTGTAACATTGCTTTACACGCCGCAAAGTTCCGTAGTAAAGTTGTGCTTTCAGGCTGTGCCCTTAGAAGACTGTCTGGGCTGGGCGATCGCACCTCCTGCACTTCCGCCCCCCCCTTCACTAATCTAGTTAAATCTGCGAGGCTTGGGGGCAGAGGTAAACTTATACGACGGCTAAAGAATTCTCTGAACCGAGGTCGATATGCTTTCTAGGGGCGGTTGGGTATCAGTGTGGGCGTTTGGGGCGGTATAAAGAGGCCTACGTCAGCTATGCCCAGGTTCAGCCGTCGTCAGTAACGCTGAAATAGATTCAGGGGCGCTAGAACCTCTCGAAAGAGTACACTTGAACGCATTGAGATAGTTTTTGAGCGTTGACTATGACTGGGGTTGCATCACCCACGGCGGCTTTTCCTTCGTTAGAAGCGGCCCTTAAACATCATTTTGGCTACGACCAGTTTCGCCCTGGGCAGCGCCCGGTGATCGAAGCGGTGCTCAAAAACCAGGATGCTCTGGTGATCATGCCCACCGGGGGCGGCAAGTCGCTGTGCTACCAACTGCCGGGGCTGCTGAAGCTGGGAGTGATGGTGGTGGTGTCGCCGCTGATTGCCCTGATGCAAGACCAGGTCGATAGTCTGACCGACAACGGCGTGGCGGCCACCTGCCTGAATAGCTCCCTCGACTACGGCACCATTCGCCAGCGGGAAGCAGACTTACTGGCGGGCAAGATCAGGCTGCTCTACGTGTCGCCAGAGCGGCTGATGAGCCCCGGCTTTTTTGGCCTGCTAGGACAGCTGATTAAGACCGTGGGGGTGAGCGGCTTTGCGATCGACGAGGCCCACTGCGTGTCGGAGTGGGGCCACGACTTTCGCCCAGAGTACCGTCAGCTGTCGGTGCTGCGGGAGCGGTTTCCCCAGATTGGGGTAATGGGGCTGACCGCCACCGCCACCGAGCGGGTGCGGGTTGACATTGCCCAGCAGCTGCGGCTGCGCGACCCCCTGGTGCAGGTCTCTAGCTTTAACCGCCCCAACCTGTTCTACGAGGTGCGCCCCAAGGGCCGCGATGGCTACCAGGAGATGCGGCGGCAGGTGAAGCACCACGAAGGCTCGGGCATTATCTATTGCCTCAGCCGCAAGCGGGTCGATGAGCTGGCCCAGCGGCTCACCGAGGATGGCGAATCGGTGCTGCCCTACCACGCGGGCCTGAGCGCCGACACCCGCCGGGAAAACCAGACCCGCTTTATTCGCGACGACGTGCGGCTGATGGTGGCGACGGTGGCCTTTGGCATGGGCATCAACAAGCCCGACGTGCGCTTCGTGATTCACTACGACATTCCGCGCAACATTGAGGGCTACTACCAGGAGAGTGGGCGGGCGGGGCGCGACGGCGAACCGGCCCACTGCACGCTGTATCTGGCCTACGGCGATGTGGCCACGGGGGAATATTTAATCAGCCAAAAGCCCGACGAGGCCGAGCAGCGCATTGCCCGCCAGCAGCTCAGGCAAATGGTGGACTACGCCGAAACCACGGTGTGCCGCCGTCGGGTGCAGCTGAGCTATTTCGGTGAAACCCTGGGCGAAACCCTGGGCGAAGCCCTAGATGGGCTGTGCCACCAGTGCGACAACTGCACCAACCCGTCCCCCGTGGAAGACTGGACGGTGGAGGCGCAGAAGTTTCTCTCCTGCGTGGCCCGCTGCCAGGAGCGCTTTGGCATGGCCCATATCATTGACGTGCTGCGCGGCTCTAAAAAGCAAAAGGTGATGGATCTGCGCCACGACCAGCTCTCGACCCACGGCATTGGGAATGATCGCTCGGTGGATGAGTGGCGATTGCTGGGGCGATCGCTGCTGCACCAGCGCCTGGTCGATGAAACCGCCGACGGCTACCCAGTGCTCAAGCTCAACGCCGCCAGCTGGCAGGTGCTGCTCAAGCAGATCCCTGTCGAAGTGGCGGTACCCAAAGACTTTGCCCCTGGCCCCGCAGAGGCGTCTACGATCGAAGACACCGCCGAGGTGGCCCAACTCTTGACGGTGCTCAAGGCCCTGCGCAAAAAGCTGGCTGACCAGCAGAGCGTGCCGCCCTACGTGGTGTTTCCTGAGTCGGCCCTGCGGCAGATGGCCCAAACCCGCCCCCAAACCCTAGATGCCTTCGGCCAGGTGTCGGGCGTGGGCAGCCGCAAGCTGGCCCAGTACGGCGAGGTGTTTACCGCTGCCATTCGTCAGTTTTGTGCCGACTACGGCCTAGAGTCTGACCCTGGAGCCGCTGCCCGCCGCGCCCGCCCAGCCAAGGAACGCCGCCAAACTGTAGGTGACACCCACCGCCAAACCTTAGAACTGCACCGTCAGGGGCTGTCTATCGACGAGATTGCCGACCAGCGGGGGCTAAAGGCCACTACCATTGCCAGCCATCTAGAGCAGCTGATTCGCCAGGGAGAACCGGTGGCGGTGGATCAGCTGGTGAGTAGCGATCGCACTCGGGCCATTGTCGATGTGCTGGTGGCCATGGAGGATGGGTCGCTGGCAGAAATGCGCGATCGCCTCGGCCCCACCTTTAGCTACGAAGACATTCGCCTGGTGCGCGCCGCCTGGCAGATGGAGCAGTCGCCATAGCTAAGAATTTTGGGCGGTTGCTAGCTAGCTGCTCCAGCTGTGGCAATCAACCGATCAACCGTGTTCTGAGCTAGCTGGCCAGCGCTACATCTGTTCCTGCCACTGAGCCAGGTCGGCGGGGGTATTGAGATTGGCCAGCATTCCCACCGTCTCGGCGGTCAACGCAATGGGCACAACAGACCGCTGGTTTAACCAAGGCTGAAACGATCGCCCTCCCGTTGACACATACTGCCGCAAATTGTCTAGGGCAGCGGCTCGATAAAACCCGCAGAGGGGTTCCCACCGACCCTGGCGCTGGGGTAAGTAGGCCAGCGCCGAGGGGGGCAGTGCAGCCAACCCCTGCCGCCAGGTGCTCAGCACTGGGGCCGAGAGGCTGGGCATGTCGCAGGCCAGCAGCAGCACCCATTCCGGTCTAGTTTCCGGCTTAGATTGAAACTCCTCCAGCACCTGAACCAGGGCCACCACAGGCCCTGGGGGAGACCCTGGCGGCTCCCGTGCAGGCTGTTCTACAACAAAATTTACCGAGGCTGGCAGCAGTGCCGCGTAGCGCTGGGGCCAGGGGGTGACCACATACACCGCCTCGGCACAGGCCAGCGCCACCCCACAGGTGCGCTCGATCAGGGTTTCAGCCCCCAGAGAAATCAGGGCTTTGTCGTGGCCCATGCGAGAGCTGCGGCCCCCGGCCAAAATTACGGCGGCAAGGCATGTCATCGGGATCTGGCGATCGCCATAGGGGCTAGGATATTTCATCAATTTTTACCCGCTTGGTGCGCGCAGTTTGGCCCGATTTAATGCGGCTCTGGGCTTAGGACAATTCTGGCAACAAAAATACCCAAGAATTTTGCTGCCCTCAAAGGGCGCAGAGCCTGCGCCCTTTGAGGGTATCTTCTTTCCTGGAGATCTCCTTAGCTCGCACCGTCAGCAGGGTCATGTTTTGCCCTGAGCTACAGGGCGCTGGGCCACCCAGCGCAGTCGCGCGGTGTCGGCCCAGGCCAGCCCTTTGAAAAAATAAATTATCCCGGTGAGAAAGGCCAGGCCCATGTAAAACAGGCGAATGCCCCAGCCAGCCCCGTCAAAAATCATCGAAAACACGCCCGGTTGAATACCGCTAAAGCGGGTCAGCTCGGAGCGAAACCACTTTTGGTCATCGGCCATGCGCTGTAGCTCAGCCACGGTGGCGGGCAGAATGGGCATGCGCGTGGTGGTGGTGTAGTAGCCCCAAAATCCGCCGCCGCCGCCATCACTGCTGAGGGCTTGATTGGCCAGGGCCGTAATTTGCTCGCGGGGCAGGTCTGACTCGGCGGTGAGCTGGCTCAGCCACAGGTGGTGCCGCAGCCAGTAGCTGCTAAAAAACACCAGGGGCAGGGCGACTAGCAGGGCAATAGACTTGATGCCCACCGCCGTTTTGGCAGAGAGATGGCGGCTCGCCCCGCCCAGGCCAAAGCCCAAGAGCGCAAACAAAACAATCACGCTCAGCTCAACAATCTCAAGGCTCTTGAGCCAGCCGCCGAGAATCGGGATCGGGTGCAAAAAGATCTCAGCCGCCCAGGTGATGAGCAACCGCAGGCCCATGACGGCGGCGGTAACGGCAAAAACCGTCAGCAAATATTGAGGGATATTGCCCGAAGGGCGCGGGGTGGGCATGGCTGGGTCTAGGGGCAACAGGGCAGGGTGACGATCTCCACTAATAATAATGATGCGGGGCCAATGGGCGGTGTTTGGTCTAGAAAAATAAATTTTCTCGGTCTGGCTACTCGGTTTTTAGCGGGCCAATTTGGCCGGGGGCAAAGGCTCCCCGCTCAGTCACGATCGCCGTGATCAAGCCAGCGGGGGTAATGTCGGCAGCAGGGTTGTAGAACTCCGCGCCTTTGGGAGATGTCACCCGATCTCCTAGGCGATAGATCTCTTCCGCCGGGTGCTCTGAGATCGTCAGATCGTCTCCTGTAGCCACAGATAGATCGACCGTCGATAGCGACGCCGCCACAAAAAAAGGAACGCTGTGGGCCTTCGCCACCAGGGCCAGGCTGTAGGTGCCAATTTTGCTCAGGGTATCGCCGTTGGCCGCGATTCGATCAGCCCCGGACAGCACCCCGTGGATCAGCCCTCGCTGCATGCAGTGGGCGGCCATGCTGTCGGTCACCACCGTCACCGGAATGCCCTCCTGCACGCACTCCCAGGCGGTGAGCCGCGACCCCTGAAAAGTGGGGCGGGTTTCGGCGGCATAGACCCGCTCTAGACGGCCCTCTCGCCACAGCGATCGCATGATCCCCAGGGACGTGCCGTAGCCCGATGTGGCCAGCGCCCCGTGGTTGCAGTGGGTCAGCACCGTGAGCTTGGCCGGAGCCTCGGGCAGCGCTTTGACGCCGTGGTCGCCGATGGCGTGGCAGAGGCTGAAGTCTTCGTTTTGAATCGTCTGGGCCTGGGATAATAGCTGCTCCCTCACCATTTCTATAGAGGCGCTAGAGTGGTGAGCCACCGCCAGCATTTTGTCTACCGCCCACTGCAAATGGGCTTTGTCGGGCCGGGTCTGCTTGAACTGGTCGCCGATCGCCTCCAGCCGCTCCCAAAAGGCGGTGGGGTCTTCGGTGTGCAGCTCATTCGCCCCCAGGTAGAGACCGTAGGCGGCCGCGATGCCCATGGCAGAGCCGCCCTGGACAATGCCAGAACGGAGCGATCGCACCACATCGTCGCAGCGGTGAATCGACACAATGTTGTAGCGCTCCGGCAGCTGGCGCTGGTCGATCAGCACCAGGTGGTCGTCTTGCCAGACCACAGGGTAAACGTGGGTATCGCTGGGGGCAATCATGGCGGTCTTGAAGGGATACAGGGATAGCGACGCCTCCCATGACATTCAGTATGGAGGTTTCTCAGCCCTTGTCAATGTGCTGACTATCTCTAAAAAACTCACGACCTCCTGACATTAACGGCTAAGCACAACCTCCTGAATGATTGGTCATAGCGTGCGTTTGCAGATTTTTTGCGCTTTCTAAGGTTCCTGCTGCCCCAAAATATTGTGGTTCTCGCGTACGGAATCTGAAACAGCTTGTATGTAGGCCCAAGGTGATCACGGCCCACCCTGCATCGACAACATCTTTAATCAAGCTCGGGACTGGGACACTTTCCCTAGAAAGTGTCCCGGCTTGTGCTGTGGCGCGCGCTACCCATGAAACTCTGAGGCCACAATCATCGAGCCGATACCCAGATCGCTAAAGATCTCCAGCAGCAGAGCGTGGGGCACCCGACCATCGAGAATGTGGGCCGCGCCGACGCCCTGGGCGAGCGATCGCACGCAGCAGTTCACCTTGGGGATCATGCCCCCAGCCACCACCCCGGTTTCGATCAGCTGCCGGGCCTGCTGAATATCCAGCTTGGGCAGCAGGGTCGAGGGGTCTTTATAATCTTCTAAAATGCCCTTGGTGTCGGTCAGCAAAATCAGCTTTTCGGCTCCCAGTGCGGCGGCAATTTCTCCAGCTACCGTGTCGGCATTGATGTTGTAGGCCTGGCCGGTCTCATCTCTGGCCACGCTCGACACAATCGGTATATAGCCCGCCTCCACCAGAGATTTCAGCAGCCCCGAGTCAATGCCGCTGACCTCGCCCACAAACCCGACCCCCTCCGCGCCCTGGGGGCGAGCGGTAATCAGGTTGCCATCGACACCGCAGAGGCCCACGGCCTTGCCCCCCTCTTGGTTAATCAGCCCCACCAGTTCTTTATTCACCCGGCCCACCAGCACCATTTCCACCACGTCCATGGTGGGGGCATCGGTCACCCGCAGGCCGTCTTTAAATTGGGGTTCAATGCCCAGCTTGCTCAGCCAAATATTGATCTCGGGGCCGCCGCCATGCACCACCACCGGGCGAATGCCGACGCAGGCCATAAATACAATATCGCGAATCACGCTGGCCTTGAGGCTGCCATCTTTCATCGCCGCCCCGCCGTACTTCACCACCACCGTGCGGCCCCGAAACTGCTGAATGTAAGGCAACGCCTCGCTAAGAATTTGCACTCGCGTGGCCTCGGCCTCGTTAATGCTGCCCGCTTGAGAAGAAGGAGACTGAACCATGGCGCTACAGATAGAGTTGGACAAAAGGTAGAGTTGACGAAGAACAAACCCCATCCCAGTCCAGAGAGATCATCTGGAGGTTTCCCCCAGGCAAAACTCCACGTCTGGACTTTAAGAGTATTCCATCTAAATAAACGTTCCCTTTGAAGTCGCAAACTCGGCCCGTGGGGCCTGTTGCCGTAAAACTCTGGATAAGTATTTAGCTGGAACACTCTAAATGAGATTTAGATTGCCAGTAGTGTATCAATTGAGCGCGGCAGAATCGGCCTCAGCTCAGATTCTTTCGGCCACCAGGGCCAGAATGCGGGCCACAATCACTTCTACGCTATCCGCTGCCCCTATCTCTACGCGCACATCGGCCTGGGCGTAGAGGCTGTGCCGCTGGGCCAGCAGGCGGGTGAGTTTGGCATCCCAGTCTTGCCCTTGCAGCAGCGGGCGGCCCCGATCTCCCGCCAGGCGGTTTTGCAGAATGGCCGGGGGCACATCGAGCCACACCACAATGCCGTGGTGCAGATAGCTCCAGTTTTGCTGCTGGGTGACAATGCCGCCGCCCGTAGCAATCACCAGCCGCCGATAGGCCGACAACTCGGCCAGCACCTGGCTTTCAAGCTGGCGAAAAGCAGCTTCGCCCCGGTGAGCAAAAATTTCAGGAATGGGTTGCCCCGCCGCCGCTTCTATCACCGCATCGGTATCGAAAAACTGGTACCCCAGCGCCTGGGCCAGCTCGGCACCAGTGCTGCTTTTGCCAGCCCCCATCATGCCGATGAGGTAGAGGTTTATGCCGTTGAGGCGATCAGTCAGGGGCATTGGGGAATGGGGAGTCGATGAGTAGAGGAGTGGGTGGGTAGCGTGGGTTAGGTTAATTTAACCCGGTGGACAATAGCCTACTTCTGGCGCGGCCCACGTTCTAGGGAATCGGTATACCTAGGGTGTTAGCGCGTCGTCGGCTTCGTCCCAGTCATCGCCGGGGGCGTCATCGCTGCCGTCAACCCAGGTGGCGGCGGCGGCGGCGGTGTAGGGGGGCACAATCACCCGATAGTCGGCATCGACGACGCCGTCTTCAGCGATCTCGGGTTCGCCCAGGGGGGTGTCATCACCATCGGGGCCGTCGTAGCTATCGTCCCCAGAGTTTTCATAGTCAGAATGATCTAGGGCATACCCCGGCGCTGAGTCATAGTCATCGGCGGTATCGTAGGGGCCGGGGTCGTCATTGCCGTAGTCACTACCATAGGCAATATCGTCCGGTGGGGCGTAAATATTATCCACCTGGCCGCTGCTGGGGGCTGGGTCGGCTTCGTCGCGGTAGCTGTAGGAGTAAATTGATCCGTCTCGATACACCCGCCGGGGGGCTTGGGACGCCTCAATATCTCGATGGGGATCACTGACATCCCATCCCTGGTCAATGTCATCCATGCTGTCTTGCACGGGGCTAACGCCGGGGGACCTGTAGGGGCGATTCTCCATGTCTCCCCAGTCGTCGTCGAGTTCTCGCAGCGATTCGTTGATTTTTTGCTGCTGCTTAGCCCGCTGCTTGCTGCTGCTAAACCAGGTGGTTACGCCGTCGATGATGCCTGAAGCGCCAGAGGTGCTAAAAGCGGTTCCCGAAAACGTACCAGGCGCGGCCTCGGGGTTAGGGGCCTGGCTGAGCGATTCCCAGTCGCCCCACTGGCCGGGAGATTTGAGGTTGGTCCAGGCTCGCCAGCTGGGGTCATCATCGGCGGGGATGTCGCTCCTGAGGCTGGCGGAGGTCGAGGACGATCGCCCGCCGCCGCCACTCGGCCCTGATGCCTGGTAGGGCGGCGGATTGCCCGGGCCCTCGCTGGCGGCAGTCTTGCCCCCCCGGTCACTGTAGGCGGGGTCTGATGGTTCATAGAATGACTGGGGCCGATATTTGTAGGAGGCTGAGCGGTTTTGCCCGCCGCCGCCCCCCTTCCCCAGCAGTATGATCAGCGCCAGGGTGGTGATGGCCCCCAGGGCGATCGCACTCACCAGCCACACCCCCAGGGGCAAGGCCTGGGTACTGCCCCCAAAAAAGACTAGGGGAATCGCCGTAGCCAGGTTTTGCACCCCCAGCAGCACCACCACTCCTAACACCAGCAAGACCACAATCAGACGCACAGTAGCCATAGGTCGCCCCAGAGGATAGTCCTAAAAAGCTGTCTTGCCCATCCTATCGTGACTTGTGGGGCACCCATTCTGTCAGTCTCGCTCACCCCCAGCAATTTCGCCCCAGGCCGACTGGCGACAGTCTAGTCTTGCCCCAGGTGCCCCTGCCAGCGATTCATCGGCACGCAGTCGATGTCGAGCTGATCGAGGGCGCGGGCCACGACAAAATCGACCAGGTCGTCGATGGTCTGGGGCTGGTGATACCAGGCCGGGATCGCGGGCACAATTCGCGCCCCCGCCTCTGCCAGGGTCGTCAAATTCCGTAGGTGAATCAGGCTAAAGGGAGTCTCGCGCGGCACCACCACCAGCTTGCGGCCTTCTTTGAGCTGCACGTCGGCAGCCCGCTCTAGCAGGTCAGAGCTGAGACCAGCCGCCAGCCGCCCCACGGTGCTCATGCTGCACGGGATCACCACCATGCCCGCCGCCCGATAGGAGCCGCTGGCAATGGTGGCCCCCACATCGCCCCAGGGGTGACAGCGCAGCTTACCGGCGGTGGGCACATCGGCCTGGTCGCGCCAAAACATTTCCTGCTTCTCAGGGTCGAGGGGCATGTGAATGCCCGACTCGGCCTGCCACACCATCTGAGAGGCTTTAGAGGCCACCAGATCGACCACGCCATCGGCCTTGAGCACGTGCTTGATTGTGCGCACGGCGTAGATCAGCCCTGAGGCTCCGGTGACACCGACAATGAGCGGGCGGGTGAGGGCGGGTGAGTCAGTGGAGGGCATTCGGGTAGATGGATGAAGGGGTGGATCGGTGAAGGGGTAGATG